>NZ_CP031122.1 GCF_002843235.3 Providencia huaxiensis | reverse complement strand
GCCGCCAGCATTGTCAATGCTCCCGCTGCTACCGTCGCTGAAAACACTAGCTGGTAGATGCGACGCTTAGCCCCCGCAGTGCCGCTCATAAAACGCAGGGCTGCCGCTTCATATCGGAAATGAGCGAACTCACCCCGAAGGGTGCTATCTGTCCCCTGTGGCGATTGTGGGCGCTTTGACAGGGCAGGGCGAGGATGGCTGGCGACTTTCTTGATCATCGCTTCACATTTCCCCAGTTTCGCCAATTCAGTGGCCGCTACAGATGCTGTCATGTTGTCACACCTCGTCGCTATGTGTCTTGTTTAGCTGGCGCTCGTACTCGTTTAGCGCCCGGCGAATTTTTGCTAAGGCAGTGGCGCGTTGTCTTAACACGGCATACCTGGTTTCAACTTGCTGGATCAACTCTTGTGCCCAGACAGGCTCTTTCTTGAAGTGCGACATGCTGTAGGCATGACCGCGACCCTTCTTGATATGTGTCGATAGAACCCTTTTCTTTTGTCCGGGAACTTGTTCGACAAATCTGTTGCGATACCACTCTGCAACGAGTGATACGCCTAGAATGCGAACCCGTGTACCGACACGCCCTTGTTCGTCCTCTGACGCTTCTTCACGCGCTGATTTGTGCGCGTTCCAGTACATGTCCGCTTCCTGCTGCGCCTCGACAGCAAGAACCGCTAAGGCGTGATCCAGTTTGCTCCGTACCTCTGCAACAAACTCTCGTCCCTCTGCCTCTAGCAGATCCTCTGTTATCTCGGATCGTTCTTCTTCGAGCTTCGGATCTAGCAGATCTAGCCATCGCTCTGTTGGTAGACTCACCTCAATACCCTCCCAATTCCTATCCAATTCCTATCCACATAACTATCTATCTGGAATTTAAAGCTGATTATTCCAATACTGGAATCTAGTTCTGTCACTAGGCTAACCCATCTTTGGAATTTGTCAAATTTCCCTCTATCTATCTGGAATCTTGATGCTCTTATTCTTTCACAGCCTCTTTACATATGAATCTATATTTAAAGATTCCAGATATATTGGATATGGCATCAAAGATTCCAAATGCCTCTTTACCACCGTCTCTCGATGCTGGAGGGCAAGCGGTTCTCGATGCGAGGGTAAGGTCTGTTTATCTGAGCCTATCCGTGCAGCGTTCCCATAGGTTCCCTTACTCAACGATCAAAAAGCCACCGAAAAGCAACCTATATGCCCCTTTTGGGCAATTACACAGGCCATCTGTCCCCGCTTTTAGCCTTATTCTCTATCCAACACGCGGCAAGCAATCGAAAAGCAATCTAAAAGCAATCTTTGGAGGATTTCATGAGTCAATTTGTTCTGGGTTTGGATATTGGTTACTCCAACCTGAAAATGGCAATGGGGTATAAAGGTGAGGAAGCTCGCACAGTCGTCATGCCGGTGGGGGCAGGTCCATTGGAACTGATGCCACAACAGTTAACTGGCGGTGCAGGGACCTGCATTCAGGTTGTGATTGATGGAGAGAAATGGGTTGCAGGCGTCGAGCCTGACCGATTGCAAGGATGGGAGCGTGAGCTTCACGGCGACTATCCTTCGACCAATCCATACAAGGCTCTTTTCTACGCTGCACTCCTGATGTCCGAGCAGAAGGAGATCGATGTGCTGGTGACTGGCCTGCCTGTTAGTCAGTACATGGACGTAGAGCGCAGAGAGGCGTTGAAATCTCGGCTTGAGGGTGAACACCAGATCACGCCAAAACGATCGGTAGCGGTTAAGTCTGTCGTGGTTGTACCTCAACCTGCCGGTGCTTACATGGATGTTGTAAGTTCAACCAAAGATGAAGACCTCCTGGAGATTATCCAGGGAGGAAAAACCGTTGTAATTGACCCTGGGTTCTTTTCTGTAGACTGGGTAGCTCTTGAAGAGGGAGAGGTCCGCTATCACTCATCTGGCACCAGCCTCAAGGCGATGTCGGTGTTGCTACAGGAAACGGACCGGCTAATTCAGGAAGACCACGGCGGTGCCCCTGGCATCGAAAAGATCGAGAAAGCTATTCGTGCCGGTAAGGCCGAAATCTTCCTCTACGGTGAAAAGGTATCGATCAAAGACTACTTCAAGAAAGCCTCAACCAAAGTCGCTCAAAACGCCTTGATCCCTATGCGGAAGTCAATGCGTGAGGACGGGATGGATGCTGACGTAGTTCTGCTGGCTGGCGGCGGTGCCGAGGCTTACCAAGATGCGGCCAAGGAGCTTTTCCCTAAGAGCAGGATCGTACTGCCCAACGAATCCGTGGCATCCAATGCCAGGGGCTTCTGGTTCTGCGGCTGATAGATAGGAGGTCGTTGTGGCTGGTAGCAAATGGGATGGAAAAATATCTAATCTGAACATATCGGAGCAAGCCTTTCCGGAGCTCTATCGTGAACTGTCCCAGATGCAGCATAAGGCGCGTAGTGATCGGCTCCGCGCCCTTGCTCTATTGGGTCTTTATTCTCTTCGATTTTCTGGCAACATTGGGTCTTTTGAGCAACAGAGTTCAGAGAGTCAACCTGCACAGCATCAAAATTCGCCAGTGCAGACTGACGCAAAACTGAACTCTCAACGTGATTCACTTAAAGGAAAACTGATGGGCTCCGTATGACATGAAAGACCACGAGGAGTTCTCTACGCTATCAGCGGCTGAACGTAGAGAGTTAATAATCGCAGAGTTAAAGCGTAAAAGCCGCATTCGCACCCTGTTGCGAGGACTCCCGTTAGATGAAGTTCGGGAGATCATTGACAGAATGAAGGGCGTTCTCAATGAACTGGAGGAAGAGTACAAAAAGCGAGAAGAAGAAGAAAAAGAAAAGCGAGCTCAGGCTGAGCGAATAATGAGCGACATGGAATCCTGCGGTGTGGACATCGGCTTGCTCAACGAAATGTTCACGAGCAGATCAGAACCTGATAATGCTAAATATTCAAAAGACGGAGTTTCGTGGAGTGGGCAAGGACGTCGCCCGGATGCTTTCAAGGGGTTGGGAGCTGTCGAGCTGGAGCGCTACCGTATCCCACAGAAGAAGTAAAAAAATGAGCGCCGCAAAGTTTGGGCGCTCATCTTCTGGTCCGAAATGTCATAGTCTACTCAAGCACACTCTTTCTCCCCACCACCATGCCTTCCTTGTTCTTTGCAGAACGGACATTCAACGCAGGTTCTTTGATTAACAGAGGTGAAGTACGTACACTTGCAGTTGTCGCACACCTTCAGCATTGCGTCCCCACTTCTCAGCTCCGAAGCAAGACACCAGGCATCAGTAATATCAAACGGAGCCCACCGAGCACCTTTCATTCCGGGCACTTCTTTGCGGATTGCGTGATACATTCTAAATGCCTTGTTCAAGGCTTTGATGTTCACAGACCGCAACACGGCTTCTCCACCAATGTTGAAGTAGAGCTGCATTAGAAGAGAGGCCTGTATCTTGGATGTGTGACTATGAATCAGTGTCGCACCACCCCGGAAAGTTCTGGATTTTCGTTCCAGAGTATATCCGTCCCTCTCCAGATCCTGGTAAAGCCGTCTGACCTGTTTGTAGGTCAGACCAGTCTCGATCATGATGATTTTTGTGATGTACCCAGCAAGGGCCATGTGTCGAGCTGTAACCCAGCGACCCAATGTACCAGAGTTGCCAATGTTCATCTCCACCTCCCACGTCCCTGTAGAGACTGTTGCAGTTTTTTCAATACCGGGTGTGTTAACTCTTCCCGGCTGTCATCGAGAATTTCTTCAATGATGCTCGGAGCAAAACGAAGCGTAAAATGCGTAACCGTTGTTCCAGACATGTGGCGCAACTGGCTGTCTGTTGCCTTAGCCACCAGCTCCGCAAGCTCTCTCGAAACCCCGAAAACTTCCTTTGCCATCTCCGGGTCTCTCGATGCGACGCGGTTAAATAGCAACCAGTAGGCAGCATCAAATTCATCAACACTATGGTTGATAAAAACTACAGGGTCGTAGTCGCCAGAGAGTCGCGTGATGATGTTCTGCTCTGCTGTTTCGAGTTTGAAAGAGATCAACACGCCAGAGGCCAGAGCTTCCAATTGGGAAGGTGTTGCCAGTGACAGCTTTTGAACGGTGTCCATGCCCAAAGAAAATTGTGAGGCCGCATCATCTGGACGTTCTTTTGCCAGAGTGGATAGCAGGTTCCACAATGTCAGATCGAACTCGTAGACGTTTCTATCAGCTTCTTCTTGATCGAGGTTGACGGCTCTTGCATCCCACGCACCAATAATATCCAGTTCCAACATTCCGCCCCCCTCACAAATCACGAAGGTTGCGATAGATAGCCAAGACTCGGCTACCATAGTTTCTGGCTCGGATTTCGTCTTCCCAGGCGTGATAGCGGCCAACGCCAAGCTCCAAGTCATTTGGAGATGACTGAATGGCTTCTGATAGCACCTCTGCCCCAACCATGACGTTGGTCTCTGGGTCGAGAAGATCTGCTGGAGAAGAAACTCTATGACCATTCCACCGGATGCTCACTTGCATAAACCCGACATCAATGGCACGACCGTACTGCTGCTGAAACTCAGCGAGCTTAGCCTTTGCCTGATCTTCCGACTTAGCATAGAAAGGAAGCCCAGGAACGCGAAGCGTCCAAGGCCAAGGACTTATAGAGCCATTACCTCTCCCTGATGCAGATTCGGCCAATGCGACCGAATACACTAGAAGAGGGTCGAGGTTATATGCTTTCGCTGCTTTGTCGAAGATGGTTCCGCTCAGGTCAATAGCATTCGCTGTTGATGAAAGGAGAGCCGCAGACAGAACTAGCGCCTTGGCTTTGTTCTTCATCAGCTTGCCTCCTTATGTCTGAGGGGTATTTCGTGTTCTTCGTCGTACCGCTCCGGCCAAATCTCAGACGGCTTCACACCCAAAGCTGTAGCTATCTCATGTTCCCAGCGTGGACTGGGCTTATAGAGTGCCGTAGACACCACCTGCCGAGATGTTTTGTGTTTTCTGCCCAATGCGGCCAGAGAAAGCCCCTGGATCTTGAGTTTGTACTTGATCCACTCACGTTTCTTCTCTGGGTCGCTTGGGATGTCTATCAATTGGCATTTATCCATTGTTTGCCACCCTTTAAACTGCGTTGTTAGCCATACAAAAAGTGCGTTATTCGATGAACGCTTTTAGAGTTCTTCTATTGTCACAAACTGACACATTTTGCGCCTTTACAAGCCCAAATAATGATGCTGTCAACAATAAAAAACCTTTAAAAACATACACTTAACTTTGTACCGACGGAACAAAGTTACAATACTTTTAGTAATCAATGGGATACGGATATTTTTGCGATAGTAATGGAAAGTGCGCCAAAAGAATGGCGGAAATAGCGCACGGGGAGTGCGGTATTTTGTGATATTAAATAGCGTTTAGGTATAAGTGATTTTAGGGATACAGCGAGGGCTGAAATTGCGAATACAGCAGGAGCTGAGGAGGGCAGGGAAGGCAAAGGCGCATCCCGACCACACAAGGATGATGGTGTTTACAGAAAGAGATATTTGAGAAAGAGAACTCTGCGGTGTTGCAGATGGGGACCAAAGCGTTAGCAATGGCCTATTCCATAGTGTATGCGATTTGTTTGACATGTTCAACTATGTAATGCTTTGTCAATAAACGCCTTGTTCCGTAAGGGCAAACTTTCACATGTGAAAGTTTGAGGGCAAATTCTAATCGAAGAAGTTGCCAATGGAATGGTTGTTTAGCAAAAAATAGTCAAACTTTCACAGTTGCATTTTTTGATGCCGTGGTAAACTGGAGGTAAAGAGTAAGGGGGTTGATATGAAACATGTGGTCAATATTCTTCTGCTGGGAATGGTGCTTCTGGGAATAGCCATGATGGCTGACACACCTTGGGGACTTGGTGTGGCGCTGGCTCCCTTCGGCGTTTGGGGTGCTCGTTTCCTATTTCTGGTTCACAAAAGCCTTTGGGCTGCTGTTATCTTTTGGGGAGGGATCGCTTACTTCCAGTGGCAAGTTGCTTTGGTTGTCGGGGCTCTGTTTGGACTAACGTGCTTTATCCGCGTTGCGCGGTCAGCATATAAAGAGGCACCACCTACCCGGCGCAGAAAAAAACAAACTGGTGGGTTTCAAGATTCCTATGATTTTGACCAGCGCTTCCATATTGGAGCTGGAGACGAATAAGGGGGCCTGCTGGCCCCCTTATTATTTGGTTGGTCTTTTAGAACCTTTGATTTGCTATGTTGTACCCCCTGACGGCAGTCAAATAGCTACCTGAACGGTCTCCAGCTTCCGTCGAGTTCTGCAATACGTTTACCAGCTTGTCCGTAAACTCTTCGTTTTGCTGAGAAAGAACAGGCTGACCTCCTTGCATCATCGGTGAGCCATCCGGGTTACGTTCTGCATACTCCATTTTCAGATTCTGAACAGCCTGGTTCATGCGACCTTCGTTTGTGTCAAACGATTCGGCATAAACAGCGGCTTGGGATTCAGTCAGCCCATAACGGCTTTGAGCGATAGACTGCATCGTTTCTTTGAACTCATCACCGTACTGGTTCATAAACTGCTGCGCGGCTCCACCACCAGCTTCTGCGGCAGAGGATAGCGCTGCTGCATAGAACGCGCCGCGTTCCTCAATGCTCATCCCTTTAGCGGCTTCCGATAGATCAGATTTACCAGTTAACCACTCCTTCGCTGCATCATAGCCGCTTGCAGCAGCTCCCATGACGTTGCGGCCAAGTTTAGCCATACCGACCATCGCATCACCGGCCCAGCCAAACTCCTCTTGCACGGCCTGGTCGCCGCGTTGAGTGGCCGCGATGAATTGGTCGCGTTGTTCAGGTGTCATCGTTCTCATTTGATCCATCGCTCTTGAGAACGCATCAGCGCCAGCTTGACCACCAGCAATGAGAGCTCCACCTGCTTGTTCAGCTCTGCGGCCCATCCAATCACTGGAGTTGTCCCACGCTCCCCACGCCGAAGCGCTCCAAGACATTTCCGGAAGCGAGTTCATAAGGTTATCTTGGGCTTTTTTCAGTTCAGGAGCAGATACATTTCGCTCTGTTTGCTGTGCTTGGTTATGAAGAGCTGACGTACCGGCTGCATGTTCATTTTGAACAAGGGGGCTATTCGTTGGTAACTGCCCAGCTTCTGATGCCGGATTAGTTCCAGCCATCCCAGCCACATTCTCCCGGAATCCGGTTGGGATGTTAGGTCCACTGCCTACAGCCCCTTGAACCTGACCTGGTAGGCCTTGAACATTCGGGCCTTCAATGCCGTTATTTCCGTAAGCATCACCACTAAATGCTCCGTTGCGACCGGACGCGGTATTGATCGCCTGTAGTGCGGCTTGATACCCGCCAAGCTCCTTACCCTGTTCGTAATTTTTGGAGTTGGTCATTGCTGTCATTCGCGCTGCTGCCTGGGCCACTTGAGGAGACATTCCGTAGGCTTGGTATCTTTGCTGTAGTGAAGCCGCCTCGTCTTTAACCGATTGCGGCGCGGCATTTCGGAAATAGTCATTCAGTTGGTTCATGGCCGCAGGGGTTTGTGCTACTGCACCACCGAGAGTTTTAAAGTCGGTATTAGTCATGGAGCCCATTTGGTTTTGGAGCTGACTCATTGTTGTGAAGGTGTCCGATGCAGACACCAGTTCAGAAGCGGACTTGGATAGGTTCTGGGATAAGCTATCGCCCCAGGTTTGCTTGAATGACTCGCTTCCAGAACGGCTGAAACCCTGCGCTAATTGATTTGTCAACGCCTGGCTATCGGTTTGCGAATAGCTCACACCCTTCATGAACTGGGACACATCACTCGCTGACCAGCTTGAAGAGTCTTGAGTTGATGACTCTGTTGCTCCCTTCGCTTGCGCTTTGATGTCCAGGACATCACTGCCGCCGCCTGATTCGCCATTACCACCAGCAGGAACTAGGGCTGTACTGTTTGATTTCACACCAGCAGCGGCCTTCATTGCTGCCCTGGCCTTGCCAACCATAGGCATAAGCATGGACGCAGCTTCGTCAACATCGAGTGTGCCCATAGCCTGCATGGCAAAAGCACCTTTGACAGCATCAGAGTGGCTATCATCCACCTGGAACTTATCCATGAAGTTCTTGGCTTGCTGGTTGATCAATTGGCTTTGAGCTGTGTTTTGCGACGAAACGTTGCGCCCGACATTGGAGAGTCTTGAATAGGCTTGATCCTGACTTACTCCATCAGAAAAACCTCGACCAAGAGTGCTTTGGAAAGCCTCCGATTTCTGACTTTGTAATGCCTGTGCGGAGCTCACGCCTGATGCCAAGGTGGAGCCAAGCGAGAAGGTACTGATCATGCTTTCTGCGCCGTTTGCAATCGCACCACTGAACTGGTTGTGATTGTACGCTGGCTGACTTTGCATAACCGGACCTTGCTTGAGTAGATCTGGCGTTTGCATCTTTTCGTCAACGTGGTCAGAACCACTTATTCTCGATGCCAAGCTGGTGAAGGCGTAGGTGCTACCTGTGACGATAAACAGGGAAATCACCGGAGTGGCCGCAGCCAACATGCCGCCGGTTGCAATCCAGTGTTGCAGAACATCTCCAGTTGAGGAAAGAGCGTACATGGAGTTGAGACCACCAGCACTGAGGCTAGACATCTCATTTGACGCGGCGGTATGAACAAACAGGTTTATAATTGAGAGGACTGGCATCCATAGCTGAATCCAGAGGATGGTTTGTACATATTTCCCGGCTAACTGGAGGCCGAAGCTGCCCATCACGATAATAAAAGCAATGATCGGGGTTATAGCATAAATAAAGCCTTCAAAGAACGTCAGCATTGGTCGGACGACGGTCATGAACATCGACTGCTCTGCGGCCCACTGTGTGTTCCGTTGCTGAATAGCCTGGTTGACCATCAATGCAGAGCCATAATCCTGGAGGTCCTGATAACGTCCTGCTGCGGCTTCATAATAGAGGGGCTCCAGAACGGCGGCTTTCAGATAGTCGATTGATGACGTAGTTGTGGCACCCATCGCTTGAAGCGAATCGGTCAGCTTCGTTAGAGCGTTGTCTCCAGTTGACGTGTCAATACCCAGTAGGCTGTTAAGAGCATCAACAACAACCGGGCTGCTTAGGTTGGCGGTTGCAGTGCTAATAGCCACCCATCCGTCAGTACATGTGTAGTCAGCGCCGTCAGGGTTTGCTGTAGACAAATACAACCTAGTTCCGTAGAGCTGTGAGTTGAATCGCAAAGCTGAGTCAGTTGAACGGTTCATCAACTCATCAAGGGACATTAGGTTGAGATCGACTTTGGTTAACGTGCATTCCCGAATGTAATTGTTCCAGGAACGCCTCACGTCAACATAGCCGCCTCCATTTGCTGAGTTAAGCGCAGTAAAAACTCCTGTGTCATAGGCTCGCCGTCTGACGTCATTCAACAGTTTCAGTGTTTCGGAAAAGTGGCTTTCCGTGACATTGGGTACGATTACCCCATATCCAGTTTCAAACAAATTGGTGATGGTGTATCCCACGTTGGATATGACACCTCCAGCAAAGCCTACCCCAATAGGGACATTGGCGACGACTCGAACCTGCCCTGTATAAGCGTCCTCGATAGTCACAGTTGTGGTTGGGCCGAAGAAACAGGCATATAGAATCCAACCTACCAGCACTTGCTGGAGGTTGATTTGCTTTGCGCCCTGAAAGACGGACTGAATACAGATCATCAAGACCCCAAGAAGCAGGCCAATACTGACCATCTTCTCGAAATCCCCGGTGCCGGTGATCATTGATACTGCAATCAGGATTTGCTCCAGAAAAGCAGAGTCACCGATAGAGTGGATTGAAAAAGATCCCATTCCAATAGCTCCTTAGTTCGTGCTAGGAGGATTGGACAAAGTTGCCAGCATGTATTTTTGCTTGCGGATGTTGTCCAGTAGGTTGTTGTATTTCTCAATTTGGCTTGCCAGATCGCCGTATTGAGAGGACAGGATTGTGTATTCAGCACGGATTTGCTGTTGCGATTGCGCGAGAAGCTCTAGTGCCTCTTTCTTGTAGGGTGATTTGCTGTTAGCCATCGCAATGCGAGCTGCGCGGAAGAACTCTTCCGAGAAGCTATACATCATGGTCAGGGCTATCGCTCCTGATGACTCTGTTGCGAACAGGTTAGCGCCGTCCTGTGAAAGGACAGACAAGTTACGAACAATGGTGCCAATCCCTCCGGGGAGGTTAGAAACAAAGGCCTTTTCTGGGTCGGTTAAGGTTCCAGAGTTCGTTGCGTATTTGTAGATCACACCAGGTGTAGAGCTTGTTCCTAACAGCATATCGGTGATCTGGTTCTTGATACCTTTGAGCACGACAGTTTTATTGCTGGAGCCAGCACTCAGGCAGTTGGTCGTATCAGAATCACAGGAATAGATCTCAACAGAACCGCCTGAAATCAGGTCTGACAAGGTGATCTTGTTACCTGGTAGGGTCGTCAGAGGGGTTGTTTTCGCACCAGTGCCGGTTGAGTTCGGGTCGTTTACCAGATCACCAATGATGACTGTGCCGGTTAAAGACATGATCGCTTCAAGAAGGGTGTTATCCCCGTACTGGAACCAGGTGTTGGCGTTGTTGCTCTTGAGTTGCTTCCAGACGATGTTGCCAATCATCTTGTTGTATTCGTCAGGTTTGTTGGCTTTCAGTTCTTCCAGAGGACTCTTGCCGCTGGTTTCCTGCTTGGACCCGAAGAAGTCTTCATACAGGCCGGAAGTTGTCGCGGTTATAGAAGCATCAGTTTTGTGTTTAAGGTCCATGCCGCTGGTTAGGTCGTTCACGAAACCTTGAGCGAGCTGGCAGGAGTTGCCCAGATGTTGGTTGAGCGCTTGCACTTTCTTCTGGAAGTTCTCTATCCACTTCGCTCCGTCCGGGAAAACGTTATCGAGCGCAAGCTGGAAGGCATAGCCCTTGGCGTTGGCTGCTACAGCCCGAAGGAGTTGGACAATTTGATCCGCGTTAATGAAGGAAAGCGAACCGCCGAACAGATCTACACCACCGCAACCAGCTTTCCATGATGGAGGGGCAAAGCTCACCAGGTTCTCGTCGAAGATTCGTGTCTTTGCAGTGAACCGGCCACCAGCTAAAACGCCACGTCGTTGGCTTTCATAAACCCCAGGTGGTGTTGTGTTGCTCATTTCATTGAAGAGTTTGTCCATCTGTGATTGGAGGCCGTTAGCGGCTATCGCCCCTGTCGGTGCCATGACGAGACTGGCCGCCACACTCAGGGCAAGCAGGCTCCTTTTTAATGTCTTGTGCGTGACCATCTTAGTTCTCCTGTAATTTGTCCCGGATGTACTTCATGAGTTGTTCCGGTGGCACAAAGTTGTCTTTATCACCGCTCGCTTGAGATAGCTGTTTGAGGTCAGAGCCCAGCTCTGGTGAGGCCAAGCGTTCGGCTATGTTGTTTTCCAGGTTGAGTACCGGACGTGTACGGTTAAACTCTTCGTCTGTGACCCAACCATTGCGTTTTGCTGCGACCAAAATCCTGTGATTCAGCTCAGGAAGAGACATTGGCCCTTGTCCTATAGGAGCGAACTGACCGTCTGGAGATGCGAGGTAAACAGCAGGGAAAGTTACGATACCAAGTTGTTTGGCATGGCCTTCATCGGTTTTGTAATGGGGGAAAAGCCCACTGGGGAGTGGTTTGCCGTCCATAGATACAGGAATGATCGAGAATCCTTCTCCTTGTTCCAACATCTTGATGAGCGGTGCTTGCAAGTCACTGTAGTCATCGTCGGACTTGTAGAAGAAGAATATCCCTACGCGTTCGGCTACGCTTTTGAGTAGCATGTTTTTGGCGTTACCAGCGTCACGATCAACTTGTTGTGAGGCAAACGTGGCAGCAGGACGTCGAGTAATTTCATCCAAGAAAGGATCACCTACGACCGCCAGCTCTGTAGCATCGGAAAATTGTTCAGAGCGATCTATCGCAAATCGTTGCAAGTAGAGAAACGTCCTGACGTTTTCAACGGTAGGATTGTTCCAAGCAAGGTCTTTGTACTTGGGTAAGTTTTCCCGGAACCATTCCGCTGAGAACATTTCTGGGCCGCTCGGAAGCGGAGCAGCAGGCTTAGGCTGTGTAGGCTTCGCTTCTGCCACAGGCTTTGGTTTGGGCTTTTCGGGTTTTTTCTCTGGTTCTTTGGGCTCTTCCTTGTACCAGAACCAACCCTCTTCCTTTCGCTCATAAAAACCAGGTCTTGTGCCATCTTGAGCCCAAGCCTGGTGTGATGCCCCCAGCGTGAGCGCTGCAAGGAGCAGTAAATTCAAAGGTGATTTTTTCATAGTCTCACGCACGTATTTTCCCATGCTCGATATGGTAGAGGTGGGAGGCGTGAAATTAGGCAGGTGTAAGCGCCCATTTAGGGCGCTTAGAGCGTTTTATTTGTCAACTTTCACATGTGAAAGAATTGACCAAACTATTTGGTCGTGTCCTCTTCAACTTCTGTCGCTTCTGCGGCCATCTTCATCTGCTTCTCGACCATGCGTTTTTGGGTGATGTAGCGGATAACCATCTCGACAGCGCTGTTCAACGCAAGGATTCGCATCGCTCTGGTGGATGCAACGTAGAGCAGGTTTATTTCATCGTCACGGGCCATTGGGTCGAGCTCTGGGTCCAGGACATCCGGAAAGTCGTCATAGAGCTGAACAAAGTCCCACTCCAACCCTTTGCACCGATGAGCTGTTGAGACCGTAATGTCAGCCCCAAACTCTTCTTTGACTGTATTGCGTCGTAGAGTGGTGAGTCGTTCAGGGATTTCATCGTAGCTGTTGATGATCTTGACAGCCCTCATCATCTCAGGGTCTTTGGTCGCCTTCGCTACTTCTTGATACTCGAAGTAGTCTTCATACTCATCAAGCAGTTTCTTATTCTTTACCCGGTCTGGCTCTGCCATCGAAAACCAGTACAAATCCTGGAGCTCATTGATCTGGTAAGCGTCGATTCCACCGACCCAGAATACCTGCGCTCCGGATTCGGTCGCAGAGAGCGCCGTCTCTATAACCCCCATGACGGTTCGGTGAAGTATTGCGCGGTGGCCCACGTCACCTGGTAAAAACATGAGTACCTGATCTGCTGGTCCCCGGCCAACAACAGGTCGTGTTTCACCTTTGAGTTCAAGAAGGGCGTTTGCCACCAGCGAAACGTTGGGGCCAAAGCGGAAGCTATGAGTGAGATAGAGTTGGTCGGCGTTCATGAGCTCTTTGCTATCAAGGGCGTTGTTTGCGCCTCTGAACCTATAGATCTGCTGGTGGCGATCTCCAACCAGGATTACCTTGCAGTTCTGCTGTAGGACGATGCTACTTGTTACGGGGTTAGCGTCTTGTGCTTCATCAAAAAGAATGGTGGTGTACCGGCGAGACAGATTCGGCATCCCGAGCTGATACTGTTTGAGGTAGCAATCGTGTACGGTCGGGAACGGATCTTGAACGTTTGTCATCCGTTTCCATATGAGCTCAGCACCTTCGACCACCTGGATTTGGTATCTCTCCTGTTTGGACGTAAGCACTTTACCCGTATCGGCGCGAGCAAAATGCGTATAAAGAATCCGCATGTCTGCACTACACATAAAGGCGTTGAGCGTATCGAGAATATCTTTGGCAAACGTCCAGTTCTTGGTATTCACCGCTTGGGCAATATCGGTGAGCCTTAGGTTGCCGGAGAGTTTGTGCTGGTAGCCCCTTCCTATAGTGGCGTAGGCAAGCTGGTGGGACGTTTTGCAGTCTACGTTTGCAGGAAACTTTTCTCTTGCCTCGTCGCGGATAGCCCTGTTGTATGCCAAGTAGAGGATACGTGAATCGAGGTTGTTGTGGGCGTACTTCACCAGTGTCGTGGTTTTACCCGTTCCAGCGTAGGCCTTAACGACAAGGCGAGGCCCTTTGTACTGAGTGATCAGTGATTGTTCTGGTGTGTCAGGAGGAAGTTGTTTCATGAGGCCCCCTACGACAAACACATCTGGAGAGTGATGCGCTTCTTTTGTGTCGAGAGGAACGTACTGATCCGCTTTTCTTCTCGGGGGAGGGATACTTCACAATCCAGATCTGTCCACCAGTCTGGGGCTTTACCTTGAGCCACCTCCGTAACCCAACTATGGAGACGGTGTAACCAGCGATAGTCGCCAATAGATGAGGTGGCTAGTGTCATAGCCTCCTCAATCGGCACTGTTGCAAAGTTAGCGATGAGGCAGCCTTTTGTCTTATTCAAAGGCCTTACATTTCAAAAACTCTGCTTACCAGGCGCATTTCGCCCAGGGGATCACCATAATAAAATGCTGAGGCCTGGCCTTTGCGTAGTGCACGCATCACCTCAATACCTTTGATGGTGGCGTAAGCCGTCTTCATGGATTTAAATCCCAGCGTGGCGCCGATTATCCGTTTCAGTTTGCCATGATCGCATTCAATCACGTTGTTCCGGTACTTAATCTGTCGGTGTTCAACGTCAGACGGGCACCGGCCTTCGCGTTTGAGCAGAGCAAGCGCGCGACCATAGGCGGGCGCTTTATCCGTGTTGATGAATCGCGGGATCTGCCACTTCTTCACGTTGTTGAGGATTTTACCCAGAAACCGGTATGCAGCTTTGCTGTTACGACGGGAGGAGAGATAAAAATCGACAGTGCGGCCCCGGCTGTCGACGGCCCGGTACAGATACGCCCAGCGGCCATTGACCTTCACGTAGGTTTCATCCATGTGCCACGGGCAAAGATCGGAAGGGTTACGCCAGTACCAGCGCAGCCGTTTTTCCATTTCAGGCGCATAACGCTGAACCCAGCGGTAAATCGTGGAGTGATCGACATTCACTCCGCGTTCAGCCAGCATCTCCTGCAGCTCACGGTAACTGATGCCGTATTTGCAGTACCAGCGTACGGCCCACAGAATGATGTCACGCTGAAAATGCCGGCCTTTGAATGGGTTCATGTGCAGCTCCATCAGCAAAAGGGGATGATAAGTTTATCACCACCGACTATTTGCAACAGTGCCGTTTACTCATATATACTTTAGATTGATTTAAAACTTCATTTTTAATTTAAAAGGATCTAGGTGAAGATCCTTTTTGATAATCTCATGACCAAAATCCCTTAACGTGAGTTTTCGTTCCACTGAGCGTCAGACCCCGTATAGTGTTTTGCAGTTTAGAGGAGATATCGCGATGCATACGCGGAAGGCAATAACGGAGGCGCTTCAAAAACTCGGAGTCCAAACCGGTGACCTCTTGATGGTGCATGCCTCACTTAAAGCGATTGGTCCGGTCGAAGGAGGAGCGGAGACGGTCGTTGCCGCGTTACGCTCCGCGGTTGGGCCGACTGGCACTGTGATGGGATACGCGTCGTGGGACCGATCACCCTACGAGGAGACTCTGAATGGCGCTCGGCTGGATGACGAAGCCCGCCGTACCTGGCTGCCGTTCGATCCCGCAACAGCCGGGACTTACCGTGGGTTCGGCCTGCTGAATCAATTTCTGGTTCAAGCCCCCGGCGCGCGGCGCAGCGCGCACCCCGATGCATCGATGGTCGCGGTTGGTCCGCTGGCTGAAACGCTGACGGAGCCTCACGAACTCGGTCACGCCTTGGGGGAAGGATCGCCCGTCGAGCGGTTCGTTCGCCTTGGCGGGAAGGCCCTGCTGTTGGGTGCGCCGCTAAACTCCGTTACCGCATTGCACTACGCCGAGGCGGTTGCCGATATCCCCAACAAACGGTGGGTGACGTATGAGATGCCGATGCTTGGAAGAGACGGTGAAGTCGCCTGGAAAACGGCATCGGATTACGATTCAAACGGCATTCTCGATTGCTTTGCTATCGAAGGAAAGCCGGATGCGGTTGAAACTATAGCAAATGCTTACGTGAAGCTCGGTCGCCATCGAGAAGGTGTCGTGGGCTTTGCTCAGTGCTACCTGTTCGACGCGCAGGACATCGTGACGTTCGGCGTCACCTATCTTGAGAAGCATTTCGGAACCACTCCGATCGTGCCTCCGCACGAGGCCGTCGAGCGCTCTTGCGAGCCTTCAGGTTAGAGGCCGTCGACAATGATAATCTGGATCAACGGACCTTTCGGCGCCGGAAAGACGACGCTCGCTAAGCGGCTGCGCGATCGGCGTTCCAAATCGCTGATCTTTGACCCCGAGGAAATCGGGTTCGTGGTGAAAGAAACGGTCCCCATGCCAGCGAGCGGAGACTATCAGGATCTCCCCTTGTGGAGGGGACTTACGATCGCGGCGGTCAGGGAGATTCGAAGGAATTACTCGCAGGACATCATCATCCCAATGACGCTCGTGCACCCGGACTATCTGACTGAGATACTCGACGGGGTAAGGCGGATCGACGATCAGCTGCTGCACATCTTTCTGACGCTCAACGAGGACCTATTGCGTCACCGGATCGCGAACCAGACCATGCATCCTGACCCGAATCGAAATGCGGAGATTCGAGAGTGGCGATTAGCGAATGTCGCCCGATGCTTGGCCGCAAGGGAACGGCTTCCATGCACAACCCGTGTTCTCGATAGTGGTGCACACACCAGCGATGAACTCGCAGCGATGGTGCTCGACGGAATCGATGGGCGCACCTGATCGCCTTCGACGCCTGCGCAAAGCGTAGCGCGAGGGTGGCGGGCTCACGACCAAACGCCCAGAGGTCGATCATCGCAGGGATGTTTGGCTTTGTGGTGCGGACGACGGGACTCGAACCCGTACTCTCACAGAGAAGCAGATTTTCGTACCACCTCGACTTTCGCCGCCGTCTGATGACGTTCGTGGTCTGGACTGTCCCTTCGCCATTGCCCGAAGGCTTTAGGCGCCGCCCGTCCAGTCTCTACACCTTCCCCCGAAGGGGCTTGGCTCGGGATTGGCTTAGGGTATTGCCCGTTAGCGTTCCCCGACTTTGAGCGGTTCTACTCCGCGGATTTCCCCGCGGGCACTCCAATTTTAAAGTCTGCTGCGTCTACCGATTTCGCCACGTCCGCCTTTTTTCGCCGTTCCTAGCGCTCGTGCGATGCACCTATGTTGCACCTAGCGCCGAATCGTTCTTCGTCATCCTGAAAAACCACGTCTCCTAAAGCCTTGCATAGCTTATCTTTTCTCCACCACGAACTTTTTTGTGGGATGGTAGAAAAAAAGACTTTTTAAGTCCGCTGGCTTGCCAGGCCTTGTTAGCTTGTACGGTCATGGTTATCGGGTAAAGAATATTGACGGCATCGCTGGTGTCGGTGGCTGAAAAGCCGGCTCCCATCAGGGCAATAGCCATTTCAGATGCAGGCGTACAGGGCAATGGTCAACAGCTACAGCCTGTCTGACGATTCCGGCGTCATGGCTGCGGCGGCTATCACGCATTTTTTGTTCGGTCAGGCGGTGTTTTCGTACCTCAATGGTTGGAGCGTGTTGATCGGACCTGGTACAGGTTTGGACAGCACGGGCTGCAAATACGCAAGGGATTTAATGGGCCTGGTGGCGTTCACGGCTTTTATCGTGACGTTTCTGTTCAGGGGCTACTCATAATCTCGTGGCTCGGCGGTTCCCGGCACACCATGACAGTAAGGAAGGACCCTGTGTCTCAACTCTCCCAGCTTCGAAGCCCCGCCGCCGTGCAGGCTGCCATCGATGAGTTCGTGCAACTGGGCCGCACGAAATTCCTGGCGCGCCACGGCTACGGCAAGTCCCGCGACTTCCTGGTACGTGATCCGAAGACCGGCACCGATTGCGATTCCAAGGCCATCGCCGGTGTGGCCTTCGGCAAGCAATTTCCCGAGCAGGGCCCGCTCACTGCTGACAGCTTCTCCGGTGGCGAGACGACCGTCGTTCCGGCGCTGACGCGGCTCGGGTTTCGCATCATTCGCATCGGCGAAGACTGGTCCGAAGAAGAGGTCCTGGCCACGGTCGAAGACTATTTCGACATGCTGCGTGCCGAGGCGGCTGGGGAGCCGTACCACAAGTCCGAGCACAACCAGGCACTGCGCCAACTGCTGAACGGTCGCAGCAAGTCTTCAGTCGAGCTCAAGCACCAGAACATTAGCGCCGTACTCGATGCCCTGGGCCTGCCCTATATCAACGGCTACAAGCCACGCGGCAACAGCCAACTGCTGCTGCGTAAATCCGTACACGCCTACGTTCTGGAACATCAGCAGACGGTCGGCGCTCTTGTCGATGCCCTGGAGGAGGTAAAACTTCCGGGTGACAAAACCTACCGAGCGGCTTTGGTAGAACCACCCGCCCGTGAAGTGCTTGTGCGTACCCCGGCATCTCTACGGCAACGCCTACCGCGAAAGTTCGATTATGCCGCTCGCGATGAAGCCAACCGCAAGCTGGGCCGGGCAGGGGAGCAGTGGGTGATTGGCTACGAACAGCAACGCCTGACCGAGCTCGGCCACCCAGAGCTTTTTCAGCGGCTGGATTGGGTGTCCGACACCCAGGGAGACGGTGCGGGGTTCGACATCCTGTCGTTCGAAGAGGACGCCCATGAGCGCTTCATCGAGGTGAAAACCACCAATGGCGGGGTAGGCTCGTCTTTCTTGGTCAGCCACAACGAACTCGAATTCTCCAAGGAGGCGGGCGATCAATTCCATCTGTATCGCGTGTTCCAGTTTCGGGACGGTCCGCGCCTGTTCACGCTACCCGGCGACCTCAGCCAACATGTGCATCTCAAGCCGACGGACTACCGGGCGAGTTTCCGGAGTTTGGTGGGGTAAAGGCAGGGTTCTGTTGAGCCGAATGGCTGTGTGCGGCCGATTCTGTTGAAAAAGTAGCGGCCTCCCCATGCCGTTGGCAAAATTGCTTTGTCAGCGAGCGTGGGGGCGAACAGCATGATGGGACAGTTACCGGGAGGACAGCAGCGCCTGTTCTACTCGTTCAATCTGGAAGATCACGTCCCGGCCCAACATCTCCTGCGCAGCATCGACCAGTGCTTGGATCTCAGTGATCTACGTGCCTACCTGGCAGATTTCTATAGCCCCATCGGGCGTCCCTCGATTGACCCGGAGTTGATGGTGCGCATGCTGGTCGTCGGCTACTGCTATGGCATTCGTTCCGAGCGGCGATTGTGCGAAGAGGTGCACCTGAACCTGGCCTATCGCTGGTTCTGCCGGTTGGGTCTGGAAGACGAAGTCCCCAATCACTCGACCTTCTCGAAGAATCGCCATGGGCGTTTTCGTGACAGCGATCTATTCCGCTGGTTATTCAATGAGGTGCTGCGGCGCTGCATGGCAGCCGGCCTAGTCAAGGGTGAAGGTTTCGCCGTCGACGCCAGCATCATTAAGGCGGATGCCAGCCGGCAACGTGGGGTGGCGGGAGATGAGGTCGATTGGAACGATCCAAAGCTCAGCAGCCGCGCAGTGCGCGAGTACCTCGAAGCCCTTGATGAAGAGGCGCTGGCTGAGGCTCTTCCCAAGAAAATTTCGCTCACTGATCCTCAGTCCCGTTGGACAGCAGCGCCAGGTGGCCCGGCCTTTTTTGCCTACTCCACGAATTACCTGATCGACACTGAGCACGGTGTGATCATGGACGTGGAAGCTACCCCGGCGCACCGTACCGCCGAAGTCGATTCGACTAGGACGATGGTCGAGCGTGTCGAGGCGCAGTTCGATCTCACACCGGAACGCCTTATCGGCGATACCGCTTATGGCACCGCCCCGATGCTGGCCTGGATGGTCGAAGAAAAGGACATCGAACCGCATGTGCCGGTGTGGGACAAGACCGAGCGCAAGGACGACAGCCTCTCCAGTAACGACTTTCACTGGAGTCAGGACGCCAATGAATATCGCTGCCCAGCCGGCAAACCGCTACGCAGTGAATGGCGCGCCTTCACCCAGCAAAGGTCGCGGGTAACTAAGGCCAAAACCGTCATTTACCGCTCCAGCCAAACCGACTGCGCCACCTGCCCGTTGAAAGCGAAATGCTGCCCCAACACGCCGAATCGGAAGATCGTCCGCAGCATCCATGAGGCTGCCCGCGACGTGGCTCGACGCATCGCCAAGACACCGGAGTACCTCGTCTCTCGCTGCGAACGAAAGAAGGTGGAGATGCTTTTCGCCCACCTCAAACGGATCATGAAACTCGACCGTTTACGACTGCGTGGCCTAACGGGTGCCACTGACGAATTCACCTTGGCTGCGATGGTGCAGAACCTGCGCCGCATGGCCAAGCTTTTGCCTCAAGGGCCACCGCTGACGGGATAGGTATGCCTGCTACGAGCAGAAACCCTCAAATTAACCCTTAAACCTGAGCAAGGACGCTCAGTGAAACGCCGGAAGGCAACTTGAAGTGGCTTGCAGCCACTTCGACAGCAGGCACACCTGATCGGCAGGCTGCCGCTAAAGCTACTTTTTCAACAGAATCGGCCGATTTGTGCCGGTCGTCAAGGACCGCTTCGGATCACTCTCAACCGGATCGCGGGCCAGCTGATTTGCTAAAACCCGCGCCAAACTCAACGAAGGATTTCGCATGATCCGTTTTTTTTGGCGATCACGCTCGGCCTGATGGTTGGCTGCTCGTCGAGTTCAAGTTCGATCTGATCAGTGAGCGGTAGCGCAAGTGGATCGCCTCAGCCAAGCAGCGTTGTTGCCGGCGGCCGGAAGAAAGCCTTGAACTAGTAGCGGAAAGGATGAAACTTTATTTTTACGATTCTCAGCATTTTCCAAGGTTGAGCGAAAATTAGGATGATACTTTAATGATTCCGGCCTCCATCCCCACAAAACGCTTGCAGATGGCAGAATTGAAATAAGTCATTGTTTTAAATGGATTTTTGCAGGAATTGCTACGTTGCAGGGTCCTGTAGTTAGGATGACACTTTATTTTCCTCCCACAGGCCTCGTGATACGCCTATTTTTATAGGTTAATGTCATGATAATAATGGTTTCTTAGACGTCAGGTGGCACTTTTCGGGGAAATGTGCGCGGAACCCCTATTTGTTTATTTTTCTAAATACATTCAAATATGTATCCGCTCATGAGACAATAACCCTGGTAAATGCTTCAATAATATTGAAAAAGGAAGAGTATGAGTATTCAACATTTTCGTGTCGCCCTTATTCCCTTTTTTGCGGCATTTTGCCTTCCTGTTTTTGCTCACCCAGAAACGCTGGTGAAAGTAAAAGATGCTGAAGATCAGTTGGGTGCACGAGTGGGTTACATCGAACTGGATCTCAACAGCGGTAAGATCCTTGAGAGTTTTCGCCCCGAAGAACGTTTTCCAATGATGAGCACTTTTAAAGTTCTGCTATGTGGTGCGGTATTATCCCGTGTTGACGCCGGGCAAGAGCAACTCGGTCGCCGCATACACTATTCTCAGAATGACTTGGTTGAGTACTCACCAGTCACAGAAAAGCATCTTACGGATGGCATGACAGTAAGAGAATTATGCAGTGCTGCCATAACCATGAGTGATAACACTGCTGCCAACTTACTTCTGACAACGATCGGAGGACCGAAGGAGCTAACCGCTTTTTTGCACAACATGGGGGATCATGTAACTCGCCTTGATCGTTGGGAACCGGAGCTGAATGAAGCCATACCAAACGACGAGCGTGACACCACGATGCCTGCAGCAATGGCAACAACGTTGCGCAAACTATTAACTGGCGAACTACTTACTCTAGCTTCCCGGCAACAATTAATAGACTGGATGGAGGCGGATAAAGTTGCAGGACCACTTCTGCGCTCGGCCCTTCCGGCTGGCTGGTTTATTGCTGATAAATCTGGAGCCGGTGAGCGTGGGTCTCGCGGTATCATTGCAGCACTGGGGCCAGATGGTAAGCCCTCCCGTATCGTAGTTATCTACACGACGGGGAGTCAGGCAACTATGGATGAACGAAATAGACAGATCGCTGAGATAGGTGCCTCACTGATTAAGCATTGGTAACTGTCAGACCAAGTTTACTCATATATACTTTAGATTGATTTAAAACTTCATTTTTAATTTAAAAGGATCTAGGTGAAGATCCTTTTTGATAATCTCATGACCAAAATCCCTTAACGTGAGTTTTCGTTCCACTGAGCGTCAGACCCCAGCACCTGGTCGCTTTCAGCTGTAAGCGTCGCGGTTTCTGCCCGAGCTGTGGGGCGCGGCGGATGGCCGAAAGTGCCGCCTTGCTGGTTGATGAAGTACTGCCTGAACAACCCATGCGTCAGTGGGTGTTGAGCTTCCCGTTTCAGCTGCGTTTCCTGTTTGGGGTCGTTTGCGGGAAGGGGCGGAATCCTACGCTAAGGCTTTGGCCAGCGATATTCTCCGGTGAGATTGATGTGTTCCCAGGGGATAGGAGAAGTCGCTTGATATCTAGTATGACGTCTGTCGCACCTGCTTGATCGCGGCCGCGATAGCTAGATCGCGTTGCTCCTCTTCTCCATCCGCGTTCCAAGCTGCGGAAAGGCACCCATAAGCGTACGCCTGGTCGAGCAGGCGACGCGGATCGACGTCCAGCGCACGAGAGAATGCGTCCGCCATCTGTGCAATGCGTCTAGGATCGAGACAAAGGTCGTCTCTGTCAGCCGGATCGTAGAACATATTGGCGGCGCCAAAGCCCACTTCACCGACCAGACCGACGGGATCTATCACCAGCCAGCCGCGACTGGAGAACATGATGTTTTCATGATGCAGATCGCCATGTAGCCCACGCAGTTCCGAGGCATTGCTCATCATTTGATCGGCTATAATCGCCGCGTGGACGTAGTCAGTTTGACAACCTGCGTTTTGATCATCGCGCGCCCGCTGAAACAAAGCTGCAAAGCGATCCCGGATCGGGAGAAGGGCAGAAGGCAGGGGTTCCTCAGATGCGGCATACAGCTTCGCCATTAGTTCCGCTGCAATTTCGGTCGCCTGGTAGTCGCCGTGCTCGGCAACGATGTGAGAGAGCATTCGCTCCCCGGCATATTCGAGCAACATCAGATTGTTCTCACGACCGAGCAACCGGACTGCTCCCCTCCCATTGCGCCATACCAGATAGTCGGCCCCGCGCAGTTCATCAGCAATGTCTTCTATAGGTTTCAATCCCTTGACGATTGCAGGAGTCCCGTCTGGCAATGAAACTTTCCAAACGAGGCTGGAAAAGGTGTCCGCAATGAGAACAGGTTGCGAAACGTGCCAATGAGCAGGAAAAACAGGCGGCATGAACATCAACCCCAAGTCAGAGGGTCCAATCGCAGATAGAAGGCAAGGCGTTCGCGGTCGGGGGCTTCGATCCCCAATACATTGAATAGGACAGCGAAGGCGCGCTCTGCTTCATCTGGCGCTGCCCAGTTCTCTTCGGCGTTAGCAATCATGAGTGCCAAATCGGCATAGCGATCTGCTGTTCCGAGCCGCCCAAGGTCGATCAGACCCGTGCATTGAAGAGTTTTAGGGTCCACCATGAAGTTCGGCATGCAGGGATCACCATGGCAAACAACCATATCGGTGCGCTCTTGGTCGAGCCGCACCGGTAGCTCTCGTTCGACACGAGCCAAAAGATCGAGCTGCGGCGTACTCTTGTCCTCGTCCGGTAAGAAGTCGGGATTGACGGCATTGCGGGACACCACATCAACGGCGCGTCCGAACATTCGCGACAGCCTGCGCTCAAACGGACATTGATCAACCGATAGGCTGTGAACAGCGCCAAGTTGCTGCCCCATTGACGGCCACGCTTTGAGCAAATCCGCTCCAGACAGATCAGCCGCCGGTACTCCCGGAATTGCCGTTATCACCAAGCATGCACCCTCCTGTTCCTCCTGCCAGTTGATGACCTCGGGGCAAGCCACACCTCGACCTTTGAGCCAAATGAGGCGGTCACGCTCTCCAGCGAGCTCACCGCGGCGGGAAGCAGGTGCGATTTTCGCGAAGGCATGCCCGTCACCACGTCGAAAAACAAAATCACCAGATTCTCCGCCTCTGACAGGCAACCAGTCAGAATGCGATTCACCAAAAAAAATATTAGTTCGATTCAATGGAGGTTCCTTCAGTTTTCTGATGAAGCGCGAATATAGAGAAATATCCCGAATGTGCAGTTAACGAATTCTTGCGGTTTCTTTCAGCGCCGCCAATACCGCCAGCCCGTCGCGCAAGGGGCGCGGCTCGTGTGTGCGGATGAAGTCAGCTCCACCTGCGGCGGCGGCAAGCTCTGCAGCGAGTGTCGCGGCCCCGACATCCCCCGGACCACGGCCTGTGAGCGCGCGCAGAAAGGATTTGCGCGAAACAGACAGAAGCACCGGCAAATCGAAGCGCAGCCGCAATTCATCGAACCGCGCCAGCACCGAGAGCGAGGTTTCGGGAGCAGCCCCCAGAAAAAACCCCATGCCGGGATCAAGGACAAGGCGGTTGCGTTTGATACCGGCACCCGTCAGCGCCGCGATGCGCGCGTCAAAGAACGCCGCAATGTGATCCATGATGTCGCCAGCGGGTGCCTCGCGCCGATCTGCCTGCCCGTCTTGCACCGAATGCATAACGACGAGTTTGGCAGATGATTTCGCCAATTGCGGATAGAACGCAGCGTCTGGAAAACCGCGAATATCATTGAGATAGGCCACACCACGCGACAAGGCATAGGCTTGCGTCGCGGGTTGATAACTGTCGAGCGAGACGGGAATGCCATCTGCCTTGAGCGCGTCCAGCACCGGCGCGATACGCGCGATTTCTGTGTCGGACGAAACAGGCGCGGCGTCGGGATTGCTGGATGCCGGACCGAGGTCGATCACATCTGCCCCCTCGGCCATCAGCTTACGCGCCTGCGCAATGGCTGCGTCTGGCGCCAGATACCGGCCTCCATCGGAGAAACTGTCCGAGGTTATGTTGACGATGCCGAAAATGATGAGCGATTTATTCATGGGGGCTTCTATAATAATAATAATCGAGCATGAGTCTCATACGGATGCTCGGGTCGAAAGGGAATCCCCAGGCGAGTAACCTGTTTGCGGTGATCCATTAGCTGCAGGAGCAGAAGAGCATACATCTGGAAGCAAAGCCAGGAAAGCGGCCTATGGAGCTGTGCGGCAGCGCTCAGTAGGCAATTTTTCAAAATATTGTTAAGCCTTTTCTGAGCATGGTATTTTTCATGGTATTACCAATTAGCAGGAAAATAAGCCATTGAATATAAAAGATAAAAATGTCTTGTTTACAATAGAGTGGGATAAATGGACGCTAAAGAACTGAACCACATGATAGCTGAGGCCTACAGCCGGGATTTGCAAAAGCCTGAGCTGGTATCGTTCAAAGAGGTGAGTCGCTGGGGGCGTAAGTACGGTTTCCCCGTCGTATGCACTCTGGCCGATGAAAGTGAAGAAAAGCAGATCCACTGGGCTGCCAGTTTGCTCATTCAAGTAGCCGGTACTTGGCCGCGAGAAGATATGCCGGAATTGCTCACACCGGAACGGGGCTCCGCGCTGTTCAACGATGCGATGCAGTTATTGGCGAATGGGCTTGGAGCAGCAAATCAATTGCGCTGACAGCACAAACCTTGTCAATAAGCGGCCTTCATGGCCGTTTTTTTGTTTAAAGTTTGTTTTAACAGAACCATAATTAGATATTGCAGTATCATTTTATGATCGCTACAATCTTTCACATGTGAAAGTTTGGGGGTGGTCTTGATCACCTGCGAGAAACCAAAATAGAGGTGGGTATGGCAAAAGTAATCAGCTTCGCCAACCAGAAAGGCGGAGTGGGTAAGAGTACCCTCTGTATCCAGCAGGCCTTTTATCTGGCGTTACAGAAGAAAAAGAAAGTGCTGGTCTTGGATATGGATGGTCAGGGGAACACGTCCTCTCGACTGGCCCCCAGACGAGAGCTTGAGGATGGTGACTACGAGCCCATCCTCACAGGAACCAAAACCGCAGAGCTGTTCGCTTACGAGCTGGACGGCATTGAGGTCATGCACTGCCCTTGCGGTGCAGACCTCATTCATACGCCGAAAAACGACCCGGATCTGTTTGAGATGGAGGCTGTGCCTCTTGACCAGGCCATGAATCCGGCTCGCCATTTGGCTGAGCTGTTTGAGAACTACGACTACGTGCTGATTGATTGTCCGCCTAGCCTCGGCAGAAAGCTGGTGGCAGCGTTGGTGATGTCTACCCATGTGGCATGTCCAGTAAAGCTCTCTGGCTTCGCTGTGGACGGCGTAGAAGGTCTCCTGAACACGATTATTGGTGTGCGCGAGGCGTACAACCAAGATTTGGAGATCCTGGGCATCGTGATCAACGACATGGACCGCTCTGTCAATCACGACAAAGCCCTCAAGTCGCTGGAGAACACAGTTCCGGATCTGTTGTTTGAGAACAAAATTATGCACCGGCCTCCGCTCGATACGGCGACGACTGATGGCATCCCTGTCTGGGAGCTTCGCTATGGACATGTCGCGGCCAAAGAAGTTGAGGCGGTGTTGGAAGAACTATTAGAGAAGGTGGGCTAAGCGATGGCATTGAACAATTTAAAAGGCCTGTCCGAACTTGCTAAAGCCGCCAAAGGCAAGAAAGGCAAAGAGGTTCTTACCGTACCTGTTGACGACGTTGTATCCAAGGTCCAGGTTCGTAAGCGCTTCCGTAACATTGAAGAGCTGGCGGCAACCTTGCTGACCGAAGGGCAGCAGTCTCCGATCATCGTGTTCCCGAAGAACGAAGAAGGCAAGTTCGTCATCCAAAAAGGGGAGCGGCGTTGGAGAGCGTGTAAACACGCTGGTATCGAGACCATTGACTTGGTGGTGAATGATAAGGTCCAGAACAACTTGGACGAGACTGCTGGTGAGCTGATCGAAAACATCCAGCGGGATGACTTGACTCCGGTAGAGATTGCCGAGGCGTTAAACCTGTTTATTGAAGAAGGTTGGAAGCAAAAGGATATTGCTGATCGGCTCGGTAAGAATATCACTTTCGTATCTACGCATCTGTCGTTGCTCAAGCTACCTGACTGTGTGCGTGAGTTATACGATAATGAAGTATGTTCTGATACAGAGACCTTGAATAACCTTCGTCTCTTGTTCGATCTGAATGAAGAAAGATGTCGCGCCGTCTGCGCGGTGGCTATGTCTGACGGGATTACTCGTAAACAAAGCCGTGAGCTGCTGAATGATGCCAAACGTATCAAAGACGAAATGGAAAAAGGCCCACTGACTGGCTCCCACCAGAATGATGAGCTTGGCGCTGGCAACACCGACGAGCAATCCCTCAACTCGGGTGGGGATGGTACGTCGGAACAAACCGGGAATGACGACCTGAACCTTGCCCAGGAGGAACTGGAAGGGGGTAAAAATTCCAATGGTCAGGACGATGATGACGAAGACCCTTTGCGTGATGAAGAGGGTGAGCACAAAGATCCTGTCAAGCAGCCAGATAACAGCGGCAAGGACAAAGATGAAGAAGGCGGTGATGCTCTTCCTCCTCTGCCGAAGGACAAGGAATGGAAGAACGTCCGGGCTGACAGTTTGATTTTTGCTGTCAACGTTAACCTGGATGGCGAGACCAAACGTGGAGTCATCATGACCGACCGTGTTGCTCTGGTTCCGTCTACTGTCTGGGTTAAAACGCTCGATGGCGAAGGCAAGGAAAAGCATGTTCATGTGCCTGTGTCAGACATTGAACTCCTGAGTGTCGAAGGCTAATAAAGGAGGCCCAGCCAGAGAGGTTGGGCCTGTCAAGAACAGGTGAATATGAAGATCTCACAGGACATGAAAAGAAAATTTGCTTTGGTGAATGCCCTGTCTAAAACGGAGAAGCCAAGTCTCCAAGACCTTCACAAGGCAACAAATATTCCTGAATCAACGATCAAGAGACAGTTGTCTGCCCTGCGTGATGAGTTCGGAATGAATATCTTGTTCGTCAGGGAGTCTACCGGCGAACGAGGTGCCACCGGCTACTACATGCTGACAGACTGGGGGATCTTAGACAGGTCTTCGTTCTTGAACCGGTACGGAAAACTGTAAGGTGCCATAGAGCAGCGCATTGAATGCAAAACCCGCCAATCGGCGGGTTTTTTTATGCTGCCACGGTAGCGGCGGTTGCTGGAGGTTTTTCGGCGTAGTAGGCGATGTTCTTGGTTCGTCTGCTAAGGGTGTCTATGCCGACGATACTCAGCGTTTTGGGAGTGGTATTGCGGGACTCGAAATAATGGAATAGCTGGATCATGCAGCACTTCACCATCAACGGATCGATGTCTTCCAGGTAGATTGAGGCTTCTCTCAATGCTTCGGGACCGTGGTTCTCGATCAGGTTTTCCATCCAGTGAATGGCGTTGATGCCAGAACCACAGCAGGGCTCATAAAAGTCTGCCGAAGACTGTGAGCCAACAATGAGTGACATCAAGCGGCCAATCTCTGGAGGAGTGGGGAAGTAATTGGTGCCCTTCTTGTGGAAGCCAGACATGCTTAGGACGTAACCCAAAACATCGCTGGTGGGGTCGCGCTTAATGGCGGCAGACAGGACGTGAGAGAGCTCGAAGGCGACCGGCTGAAGTTCTTCCGGGATCTCCTCCTTGGCTGGGTATAGGCCAGTCTGCAAGTATGCCCACTGGTCAATAAAGGCCTCAACAAACCGAGATGTGCCCATTCTGTATCGGGACTGCTCGATGAGAGATAAAGCCTTGGATGTAAGTTGCTGTGTTTCTGGTGACATAAGCGCTCCAGTTTGTTCTGACGAAACATTCAAGAGGTAGAAACGAAGAACCCCGCCGAAGCGAGGTTCTTTGCTTTCCTGCCTGATCGCCTTAATGCCGAAGCAAAGACGTCTTGATAAAGTCGGGGCAACCGGACATTTCCCGGTCGATGAAGTCCTGACGTTTCGCCAGCGGCCATTTCATGAACGCCGCGAGCGGGATGCGCTTATTCGTGTTAGTATTGCCTTGCAGCATAACAAAGCTCCTTAATTGCTTGATTGTGTTGTAAGGGCTGCAACGAAGGTCGAAGAGCGATGCGGCCCTTATTTATGATTATTACAGCATCATAAAATAATATCAAGGGACAATAAAACGATACCAAGAAACAAAACTTTCACATGTGAAAGTCTCCCCGCTGTCCACCTCGCACACTCCAAACGCCCAAATAACTTGTCTATCTGCCCAAAATGGGCGCGTAAGCGTCCGATAGAAAGTAATTGTTAGTGAGATATTGACTACACGGAATATGGCTATATCATAGAATCATAAAATGATACTGTAAAAGTGATATGTATGCCAAAGCAAGCAAATCATCTCCGTTTGAAGAAACCTTGCGCCAACTGTCCATTCCGGAAGGAGGGCGCTATCGAGCTGGTCCCTGGGCGATTAGAAGGCATCATCAACGACATCGTTGAAAACGACATGACGACGTTTCATTGCCACAAGACCGTGCATTCAAAGTCAGGTGGTGAATGGGATGAAGAGGGTAACTATGCACCTTCGGGACAAGAGTCGATGTGTGCCGGTGCTGCGGCTTACTTGATGAAAATAGGCAGGCCGACAGTGGCTATGCGAATTGCCTTTGCGTTTGGTGATGCAAAGGTGTCCGACTGGGACGAAGCTCAAGAGCTGGTTGTCGAGCCTTTGGTACAAGGGGACCGAAATGAGTAAGCGATATGCGGTAGTGCCGCATCCGAAACTGAAACGAGAGTACAAAGGTCGGCTGGTCAGAACTACTCGGGTACTAAAAAACGGCTGGGGGGTGATCCCTCTAGGGGCTGTGGCAACGGTCACGCATCAGTCTCCCAAGGGATCAGAACTGACCTTTGAACCATGCGACTGCTGCGGCCTGAAAGCCATTATCAGTCATGTAAGCATGGACTCCATTGAATTTATCGAACCGATTACTGAGGAAGAAGATGGACGAGAACAAGCTCAACATTGAAACGGTCGATGGGCACAACGAGCTGGTAGTCAGCTTTTTGTCCAGAATGGTAAGCCTGAGTGACGAGGAAAAGCAGACAGTATTGTCCTGCCTTCCGGGCACCGGCAAACAAACAATCACCCAGCTCTATGAGGCGCTGCGTTCTCAAGGGCACCAGGATCTTGCAGAGAAGGTCGAACCATACCTCCAGCAGGGGGTGTTTGGGCCGATCTTCGATAACGCCAAGTCCAAGGTGTTCGTTCGGGACGAAGCGCCTTTTTTCCTCATGGATGAAAATCCTTTGAACTGGGATGACGCTAAAGCATTCAATCGCCTACGTATGAGTACGACCTGTGTTCTTGGCCGTGGCGGCTGGACTATCGGTGAGCGCTTTGATGACCGCTTTGATACCGAGGTGGGCGGAACACAGCTTATCGTCACCCAGTCACTCAACGAAAAAGGTGAGATTGAAGGAGGACTTCCTACCTCGATGTCGCTGAATGACTTTGCTGAGTTCCCTAAACAGCCAAGGCCTCCTCAAATAGTCGATTACCAGGAAGACAAGCGATACACGCTTGAGGAAGCGGAAGCTATCCCTGAGCTCGCACCAGTGGTTCAGCGTCTGAAAGAGCGCATCGAAGAGTATGAGGAGAGAAGAGCCCATGATTGACATGACATGCCGCCTCTGTGCTGGTTCCGGTGTTTATGACTTTTCCCCTTCCAAAGAAACCTGCGGTATGTGCCAAGGGCATGGGAAATTTGCTGACGCCAAAGCAATGCTGGTGGCTGCCATCGAGCTGGCAAAGAAGCAACGCGAGCCGGTCATTGAAGTGGTAATGGGGTTGGTGCTCCAGGGTGTGGATGTTAGAGGGAAGGAGCCTGGAGAGCGGTTCAAGGCTGCTCAGGCCTTTAACGCCCCAGGGCACAACCTATTACGATACGGGTGGGATGCTTGGGAGCTCTATGCCCTCCATGAGGGTGTAAGTCCAGAACTTGCATCGCTTGGCCGAAGTGTGATGCGCGAGTGGCATAGCCATTCATGGGGCCGGTTCAGTGGAGAGGTAGGCTTTAACGCCGCCGAGATCATGATCAAACAGGCCAAAGACAACCCAGAAAAAGCAGAAGAGCGCTGGGCGTTCCTGCTTAGTGAAGAATGGATGGTGGAGTAATTGTCGTGACAGAACAAACCAATAAGAAATTGATGCTGGATGAGTCTCCAGATATGCCCCTGCAATTCAAGTGGAGAAAGTTTGGTGGTGCGATTTTTACTGCCACGCAAACAATGGAGCACGTCAAGGAAGGACGTAAGCTCGGGCCGACTCCAGCAGGGATGCTACCTCAAGAAGTGTGGCTGAACCGCCTGATCGCTATGGAAGAAACCCTGCCACGAGGGAAGTTTTTTGACAGATTCCGCCGCCGCGACAAAAACGAGCAGTATGACTTGGCCGCCGATCATCTCCGTCTTGTCGGACAGAAAAAGCGATAGGGGGATAGATGAAAGCCCAGGCATACCCACCATCAGTCATTCGTAAAGGCGCTGTGTTGTACGCAGCCCTTTATTACATCTCTGATGATGATAAAGCAAAGGTCGAGGTTACAGAGTGGATAGTTCGCTCTATTCAGAAACGACGCAACTCAACCAGCGATCAACGCTATGTCAATCTTGCCCAAAAGTTAGATGGGATTACGTGGGGGAAAAGGTCACGGAAGAATGGGGACTTTGGTTGGTTGCCATCTATACCGAGCTGGTGTTTGAAGCAGTTCCGGGAAGGTGGCGAATTGCCTTTTGGCGTTTATACGACGCGACTGGCCGCTCTCAAGTTTGCGAAAGTCAGCTTGCAGGAAGAGGTCCAATATTGCGAGGCCGAGCTGAAAAAGCCTCAGACAGAAGAGGATACTCAGGAACTCCAAGAGGAGCTGGCGGAGAACCAGAGACTTCTGAAAGCTGCTGGAGCAATGGTGAAGCGCGAGCAAAACAAGAAGAAAAGAGGTTGACCAATGTTACCGATCGTCTCCCCCTCCGTAGTAACCAAACAACTTGCGTTCAATCGAGTAGGCGATAAACGCAAGGTTAGGGTTTCGTCCAACTTTTTGGATGTTATGGGGTTCAAGCCAGGTATGGGCATCGCCGTTGAGCCAGGGGAGGGGATGGGCGGTTTTTCGGTGATCCCAGCGACCGATGAACTACAGACACACCAGGTTTATCAGCGCCGGTATCAACCAAAGAGTCGCTCCAACAACCCGCTGGAAACCGTTATTGAGTTTTCTGGACAAGGGCTCATAGATAAGTGCTTCCCTCGCTATACAGAGCGTTTCCACGTCGAAATGCGAAAAGGCCGAGTAGTCTTCACTCCTGTCGCAAACAGAGCCTTTGCCATTGCGGATCGGTTCAGAAAAACCAGCCCTTTCCGTGCCTTTGTGGCATTGACTGGCGGGGTAGACATTCATGTTATGGAAGCGCTTGGCTGGAAGGCTGAGATTGTTTTGGAGCATCGTCCAGTTGAAGCCAGAGACAGAGCATCCGGGCGGAACCTGAGTGAAGTACATGCGCTCAATACGCTGGTGAACAGCTCCCCGCGTATCCTGCTGAATGAAGACATTCATCACCTGGAGCTGGATCGCCTTGGAGCCTTGCTGGCGGAGTGCCCACCAATTGGTTTGGCCCATTACTCGTTGGGGTGTGATGACCACTCAAACGCCAAAAGTCCAAGGGACAAAGAGCGTTCTCTTGAGGATCTCTCCACCATGCTCGACATGGTTTACCCGGCACTAAAACAGATCGAGGTCGTGAACCCTGCCGTCGTGCTGGTGGAAAACGTCCCGAACTTCAAAGCATCCGGAGCCGGGGCGATGATGGGAACGACACTGCGGCGGATGGGGTACTTCCTCACTGAGATGGTCTTGAACGGTCTGGATTTCGGCGCTTACCAGGGGCGAGAACGCTATTACATGGTGGCGTCGGTCTTCCCTGGGTTCGTTCCACCGAAACCTGAGCAGAGAGCTGGTGGACGATTGTGGCCGGTGATCGAGAAGCACCTCGGGGATTGTGCTGACGTCACAGTGTTGAAGTCAATTCAGGCCAGAGAGTCAACTTCTCGCAGGATGCCTGCGTTCTTGACGAGAGAAAGCACCAGTTGCCCGACCATCCTCAAGTCTCAGGATCGTGGGGTAAAGGATGCAGTGTACATCCAAGACGGTGGCCGCATTTACAAGCCATCGGTCGATCTGGTTCAGGAGTTGATGTCGATACCTGATAGCTTTGATGTTTCGTGGATGGCAAAAGAACAAGCGACAGAAACGCTTGGGCAGAGTGTGGATTACAGATTGCATTCAGCGGTCATGGCCGCAGTTCGGGATCACCTGAATGTGAATTGCGGTCGCCATACCGTGGTGCAGCACGGTATCAGAAGTAAGGAAGGTAGATAATGGCAGTCATTTACTACGGCGAGGGAACCCATGACGCCGGTTTCGTCGGGTTCCGTGTCGCACGAACAGTTGGGGTGGCGGATGATTACCGGCAGGAATACTTCTCCTTGAGAGAGTATTCCTACGCAACAGCTCACCGGCTGGCCTACAGCTTGGACCGAAAGTGGGAAGCTGAGGCAGAAGAGGTGAAGCGTCAGAATAAGACTTGTAAGCGGCGACGCAACTCCGGGCCAAACATCATTGCTGAGGGGCTGAGGGCTTATATCAGCATTGAGAACCGGAGCCGGATGGGGGTGAAGAGAACCTACTTCGCGCCTTGTTTTCTCGTCACAAAGCCAGGCTACGGCAATGGGGATATTGCTTTCAGGATTTCCACTCATGGCTACGCAGAAGCCTACGAAAAGGCGGTGGAAAAATATTGTGAGATCCATGATTTGACGGATGAGCAGTATGTTGAGTTGCTTGACCGTATGCCGAGTACAGAGGTGTTCACTGGATACCTGCTGAATGCTCTTTTAATGCGCGGCCATCGCGCTACAAAAGCTGAAATACTGAGTAAGCTGGGGGCTGAGAAGAATGAAGAGGACATTGCCAATGGCAAAGGGAAAAGCGGCCAGAACAGAGTGCGTTGCCCAGAGTATCGGTGGGCGCAATAACAGCGCCACCAGCTTTTGGGACCGTATTTTAACAGTTGAGGAGACGGCCACACTCATTGGCGTCAGGATCTCTGAGCTCAAAGACGCGGTGCGCTATCAGAAACTCCTGAAAGGGAAGGCAGCTCCAGAAGTACATTCGGTATCAGGAACTGGGAAACTGTTTTTTGATGGGCGATCCATTAAATCGTTCATAGAGGACTAACCGGTGGATCTGGATCAAAAGCAAGAACCGTGGATCAGCGTCAACGACAAGATGCCGGTCGTCGGTGTGCCTGTTCATTGCCAGCTTAAAGGATGTTGGTCGGGCAAAATTGTTGAGTACGACTTGATCCATGTTCAGGAAGATGATTGTTCGTGGCGAACGGCGGACGACAACTCGGAAGTCAGCTATGACTTCGATGTCATCACCTGGAGACCTATTTAGGTTTGGGAGTCTTGCATTATCCGGCGGTTATTGCCGTGAAAATACGGATGTTCAAACCATGTTTTATAGCAACACCTCCTTGGGGGCGGAATTATGTTTTTTGATAACAAAGTAGAATCTCACTCGCTCGTAATGGGAGCCAGCGGGAAGGGTAAATCGGTCTTGTCCGAACAAGTGCGGAAAAATGCGAGGCTGCGCGGTGATCTGCTGGTGGATACTGAAATGTACCGTGAAGGTCGAGGGTTGAAACCATACGAGCATGAGTACGCTCGTCGCTTAGTTCTGGGGCTAAGTGGACCGTTGCCGCGTGAACTGCGTGGGAAGCCGGTGACGGTTATCTCTGATGTGTCCAGGCCAAAAAAGGTAAAGCGTCAGCCAAAGCAATTTGTTAAGACCGTGAATGGCGTAACCCTTGAACGCCAATTGGTGGCCGATGCAAGAGATCAGTTGGAAATGCAAACAGGCGTCTGGCTCAAACAACCACAGCTCATCGAGCTGATGGAAGAGTCGGGCATAGACGAAACTCTGGCCGATTTTGGTGAGGCTGAAACACAGATCCGAGAAATGCTGGCGGATGCGTTGGCGATGAAACTGGTAGGACGCTCATGGCCCAAGTGTGGAGCCCTCTATAACGCGGCAGAAAAGTCCGACGTTAACTTCTCCTCCGAGCTTGATGCTGCGGCCAAAAAAGCTGGATACATGGTTCGCTAAATGGGATTTGGTGTGGACAAGATAGATCGGCAAAGTTGGCTCGTTAAATTCAGGCGAGCGAAGTGTCAGGACACTTTAGACACGATGAGGGATGCGGCCATTCGCAACTATGAAGGGAATATTCGTGTTATCGCGGATATTGTATTGGCCCATGAGGCGAGAGAGACAGAAATTGAAAAAGGGATGTTTTGTCGAATAGTTAGATAGTCTGATGGGCTATCAGGTGGTGATTATGAAAAAGAGAATACTTCATCTGCCCGTAAAAAAGATTTACTTCGATCAGATCAAATCTGGAGAAAAACCAGATGAATATCGCCTCGTTACAGACTACTGGATAAAAAGACTAGAGGGGCGCGAGTATGATGAAGTCCATGTTAAGTGTGGCTACCCAAAGGCTGGAGATATGTCCAGGATAGAGATTCGCCCTTGGCGTGGCTTCTCAAGGAGTGTTATAACGCACCCGCACTTTGGAGATTGTCCGGTTGAAGTATTCGCTATCCATGTGAATTGAATGGTGTATGACAACTGTGCTTGGTAGGAAAATCAGGTATCAAAAGAAATTGGGTTATTAAAAATTAGGGGCCATCGGCCCCTTAATTGTTTTAGTCTGTGAACATTGAACAATCGAGGTGGGATAGTGCTTGTTCGTAGCTGTCTTTGTTGTTCGTCTTACGTAGTTCCACCAGCTCAACAATCACTGGACTTAAAGCCAGAGATTGAGGCTCCCAGACGCGCTTGCATTTGACCGCCATGTTGGCATTTACGTCTGTAACAACGTAGAGAAACTCAGGCGCTTCTTTCAATGTCCCCAGGCCCTTTGCCATATCCACAGCCTCAGAGTTCTTATAGCTTCGAGTAAAGCTCAGCTCGTCTTGGGGAATGTAGCTGGCAGTCGCCGCAGCCAAACCTGACACCATGCCTTTACCTGCGCTTTTTGCAATGGCCGAGCTGGTAGCTAAAGTTGGCATTACGGCCTGCCCCATTTGGCTGGCGGATGCCGCCGCCAAGCCTGAGGCGATGTTCTTCCCTGCATCTTCGGCAGTGGCTGAGCTGGTGGTGAGCATCGCAGTTAAAATGATTGTTCCAAACATACTTAATTCCTCTATCAATCCATAAAGTCCGACTTTTTGAAGGGCATAGTGCCTTTGCAATCGGGATAGGCGGTGCAGCCCCAGAACTTAGAAGCTCGCTTCTTGCCGGGCGCTTTTCCTTTCCTGAGACGCATCGGGCTACCGCAATCTGGGCAGTCTGGACAATCCTCAGCCGCGATACGCTTCTCGGGTTTCCCTCGGTTGTCTGGGAACGTCTTCTTGCAAGCCTCGTTCTGGCAGCCCCAGAAAAATCCGTTCTTCCCTTTGATCCGGTGCATCTCTCCACCGCAGTTGAAGCATTCGTGTGAAGGCGGCTTAGCGCCCTCGAAGGCTTTAGCCATCGCGCCACCTTCTTTGGTCAGAACCGGTGCGGGCACTTTGAGCTGCTCAACCATTTGGCAGATCCAGGTGGAAATCTGCTTCATGAAGACAGACATATTCCCGGAGCCGGAGGCGACTTTCTCAAGCTCCTGCTCCCAAGCCGCAGTCATGCCGGGTGATTTGATGGCTGGTGGAAGCACTGCGATAAGCGCATGAGCCTTATCAGTTGCAAGCAGTACCTTTTTCTGACGTTTGAAGTAGCCTTTATCAACAGCGCCCTGGATGATGCTTGCGCGTGTTGCTGGAGTGCCTAAACCGGCTGTGTCTTTGAGAATTTGCTTGAACTTCTCCTCAGTCACGAACCGGGCAATGTTCTCCATCGCGGCAAGCAATGTGGCTTCGGTGAAGTGCGGTGCTGGCCGCGTCATTTTGTTTGCCAGCTCGGCACCATTAAGCAAAGCGGGTTCGCCCTGGCTAACCCTGGGGAGCTTCTCTTGTTCAACCGGCGCGTCGGTGTCTTCCCCCTCGTCCTTGGGACTGCTTTCACTATCAGAAGCAAACAAAACCTTCCAGCCTTGTTTGGCAGGTGTCTTACCAGAGGCCGCAAAGAGGTGACGCCCACACTGCACCTCGATGGAGGTTTTGGTGAACTCGAACTCGCTGTAGAACTGCGCGATGTAGAAACGACGGATGGCGTCGTAAAGATTGAACTCGATCTCAGACATGGCACTGATGTCTGTTCTGGCCGGTGTTGGAATGATCGCGTGGTGCGCGGTCACTTTGGCGTCATTGAATACCCTGGCCTTGCGATGAGGATCTGCGCCAGCCACCAGCCCAGAGACGTTCTGATCGGACAAAATGAGCGCCTGGAGAATGTCCGGAATGTCTTCCTTTTGGCTCTCGGGTAGATAACGACTATCAGTACGAGGGTAGGTGGTCGCTTTGTGCGTCTCGTACAGAGCTTGAGCTGCATCCAGTACCTGCTGAGCGGTGTATCCCCATCGTTTGCTTGCGTATTGTTGCAGCGACGTTAGATCGAAGGGGAGGGGGGCTGACTCTTTACCTGGTTTGGTTTCTGCTTTGCTGATAACAGCATTGGCACCATTGACCTGGGAGGCTACCTGCTCGGCATAGGCCTTATTGACGCACCGGCCTTGCTCGTCACTGCACTCTTCTGGTGGTATCCATTGGGCGGCAAACTGTCCATTCTGTACGGACACGTTCACACCCAGAGTCCAGTATGGTGAGGGGGTGAAACCGGCGATCTCTCGGTCCCGTTGACAAACAAGAGCGACGGTTGGGGTGATAACCCTGCCAACGTGAAGAGTGTGGTTGAAGCCGACATCTCGGGCCAGCACTGTGTAGAGGCGGCTCACGTTCATGCCTACCAACCAGTCAGCGCGTTGCCGTGCCAATGCGGCGTAGTAGAGTGAGACCGTATCCTTGCCATCCTTTACGTTGTTCAGCGCTTTCTTGATGCTTGACTCATCGAGAGCCGTCAAACAAACCCGGCGAATAGGGCCAGAGTAGCGGAATCGATCCAGAAGCGAACGGGCGATAGCCTCACCTTCTCGGTCGTAGTCCGTTGAGATGTAGATGGTGCTCGCCTTTTTGACCAGTCCCTCAACAATTTTGTACTGTTTGAACGCACTCTTGCGAACGTTGTACCGCCATGACTCTGGTGCAATAGGGAGGGTCTCCAGTGACCATGACTTGTAGCGTTCGTCATAATCGTCTGGCATATACAATTCCAGCAGGTGGCCGAACGCCCACGTAATAACGCGGTTTCCTCCATCATGGAGAAATCCATCACCTCGTTGGGAGGCCTTCATTACGCCAGCCAAATCTTTGGCCTGAGAAGGCTTCTCGCAGATATAAAGGTCCATTAAGCAGCTCCTCTCATCTTTGATTCCAGATTCGCCAGCTCAGCCCAGCTTTGGGCCAGACCTTTGACTTCGGGGTAGTCTCTGGAGAGGTTTTCGAGGACTCCAGAAATGACATAGGCCGCTTCGCGGGAATTACCCCTCGAACCGGCCTCCTGGAGCATGATTGATAAAGCGTCGAAGAGCTCAGCCTTACGGCTTGGCTCTGTCTGGTTTCTTATTTCAGAGCTTTGCATGGGTTCACCACTGAATAGGGACGCACGGACTCGCGCACAATGCGGCGATCTGCGTCAGTTACAGCCTGGCTGGTGCAAAAGTGCGTCCAGGCATTCAGATAATCTTGATAGGTGTGGGTAGGTGGTATGCAGCCGGTTACAACATCCTTGGGGATGTTTGTAGTCCCCTCGGCTTCCACAAAGCGCCAATCGTGCTCGTCCATACCTTTGCCGCCATCGCAATAGCGTTCCCAGCGTGACAACTCGTACAGCGAGTAGCCTTTGCCTTTATTCATGGACTTGAAGGTATTGATGGCTTCGTTCACATCCCCGTGCTGCTTGATCCCTGCTGGAGTTTTATCTGAACCAGCGGAGTCATCTTTGACCTTGTTCATCGTTGCGCTGACATTACCGTCGCCCAGCACATGGATATAACCAGGTTGACGTAATGCAGCACCACCGCGCCCCATGTTGTCCCATGCCATCGACAGTTCCCGGCTAACTCGGGCAGGTTTGTCATTTTCGGCAGGGGCAGTCTGGGGCTGAGGCTTTTGCTCGGGGGCGTTAGAGGCACACCCGGCCAGAATTGCCACTCCCAGAATTGCTATCAGTTGTCTCATCGTGTCGTTCCTCATCAAAAATTGTCGATGAGCCCATTCTAAAAGGGGGGGGATGGAAAGCTGGTTTCTCAAACTGCCCAAATTGGACAGATAGGCGTGTGTGCGATCTAAAGGTGTTTTGAGAGCATGTAGCGACGAGAAATACGATAGGAATATGGTCAACCTACATGCTGAAAGCCCTTAACAAGTTATTTGGTGGGCGAAGTGGAGTGATCGAGACCGCGCCGAGCGCCAGAGTGTTGCCGCTTAAAGACGTGGAAGATGAAGAAATCCCTCGATACCCACCTTTTGCCAAGGGCCTGCCAGTGGCCCCACTAGACAAGATACTGGCAACCCAAGCTGAACTGATTGAGAAAGTGCGGAACTCTCTCGGTTTCACTGTGGACGACTTCAACCGGCTTGTTTTGCCGGTGATCCAGCGGTATGCCGCGTTTGTTCACCTGTTGCCAGCTTCCGAATCACACCACCACCGTGGCGCTGGTGGTCTGTTCCGACATGGGCTTGAAGTGGCCTTCTGGGCAGCTCAGGCATCTGAGTCAGTTATCTTTTCCATCGAGGGGACGCCTCGGGAACGCCGTGACAATGAGCCGCGTTGGAGACTGGCGAGCTGTTTCTCTGGGCTGCTGCATGATGTGGGTAAACCGCTCTCGGATGTGTCCATTACGGACAAAGACGGGTCAATCACATGGAACCCGTATTCGGAGTCACTTCATGACTGGGCACACCGTCACGAAATCGACCGTTACTTTATCCGGTGGCGCGACAAGCGACACAAAAGACATGAGCAATTCTCGCTGCTGGCGGTGGATCGAATTATTCCGGCTGAGACTCGGGAGTTTCTGTCCAAGTCTGGCCCGTCCATCATGGAAGCGATGCTGGAAGCTATCTCAGGAACCAGCGTCAATCAGCCTGTGACCAAGCTGATGCTTCGCGCTGACCAAGAGAGCGTCTCACGGGACCTTCGCCAGAGTCGTCTCGATGTGGACGAGTTCTCCTATGGTGTGCCCGTCGAGCGTTACGTGTTCGATGCCATCCGCCGCCTGGTTAAAACCGGAAAATGGAAGGTCAATGAGCCAGGCGCGAAAGTCTGGCACCTCAACCAAGGTGTATTCATTGCCTGGAAACAGCTTGGGGACCTTTATGACTTGATCAGCCACGACAAGATCCCCGGTATCCCACGAGACCCTGACACACTGGCCGACATTCTCATCGAACGTGGTTTTGCTGTACCAAACACGGTGCAGGAGAAGGGTGAACGTGCGTACTACCGCTACTGGGAAGTTTTGCCTGAGATGCTCCAGGAGGCGGCGGGTTCGGTGAAGATCTTGATGCTCCGACTCGAATCAAACGACCTGGTGTTTACGACTGAGCCTCCTGCGGCTGTTGCTGCGGAAGTTGTTGGTGATGTTGAGGACGCTGAGATTGAGTTCGTTGATCCTGAGGAAGCCGATGACGGTGACGACCAAGAGGAAGGTGAAGCAGCTCTGAACGATGACATGTTGGCCGCAGAGCAGGAAGCAGAGAAAGCTCTAGCTGGCCTTGGCTTTGGTGATGCGATGGAGATGCTGAAAAGCACCTCCGATGCTGTCGAGGAGAAGCCAGAGCAAAAAGATGCGGGACCAACGGAATCATCTAAGCCTGACGCTGGCAAGAAGGGTAAGCCGCAGAGCAAACCGGGCAAAGCAAAACCGAAGAGTGATACGGAGAAACAACCCCATAAACCAGAGGCAAAAGAGGATCTGTCCCCTCAGGACATTGCCAAAAACGCACCACCTTTGGCAAACGACAATCCGTTACAAGCACTCAAGGATGTTGGGGGTGGACTGGGGGACATCGACTTCCCGTTTGACGCATTCAACGCATCGGCAGAGACAACCAGCACTGACGCAACAAACTCAGAAATCCCAGATGTGGCAATGCCCGGAAAGCAAGAGGAGCAGCCAAAACAGGACTTCGTTCCACAAGAACAAAACTCCCTGCAGGGCGATGACTTTCCAATGTTCGGTGGTTCTGATGAACCGCCATCATGGGCGATTGAGCCGCTCCCTATGCTGACTGACGCACCAGAACAACCAACGCACACGCCAGAAATGCCGCATACGGACAACGTTAATCAGCATGAGAAGGACGCAAAGACCTTGCTCGTTGAGATGTTGTCTGGATACGGGGAAGCATCGGCGTTGCTTGAACAAGCGATCATGCCTGTTTTGGAAGGTAAAACGACGCTGGGCGAAGTCCTATGCCTGATGAAGGGGCAAGCCGTCATTTTGTACCCGGATGGCGCTCGGTCGCTGGGTGCGCCGTCAGAGGTTCTCTCGAAGCTGTCCCACGCCAACGCGATTGTTCCGGACCCGATTATGCCAGGTCGCAAAGTTCGTGATTTCAGCGGAGTGAAGGCAATTGTACTGGCGGAGCAGCTTTCAGATGCAGTCGTGGCGGCCATTAAGGATGCCGAGGCGTCAATGGGTGGATACCAGGATGCCTTTGAGCTCGTCTCTCCCCCTGGCTTGGATGCAAGCAAAAATAAGTCTGCACCGAAACAACAAAGCCGAAAAAAGGCGCAGCAGCAGAAGCCTGAGGTTAATGCCGGTAAAGCCTCGCCTGAACAAAAGGCGAAAGGTAAGGACTCCCAGCCACAGCCGAAGGAGAAGAAGGTCGATGTTACTTCTCCGGTTGAAGAGCAACAGCGCAAGCCGGTCCAAGAAAAACAGAACGTGGCTCGCCTTCCTAAGCGGGAGGCTCAACCGGTGGCTCCTGAGCCCAAAGTTGAGCGTGAGAAGGAATTGGGACACGTCGAGGTGCGAGAAAGGGAAGATCCAGAGGTTAGGGAGTTTGAGCCGCCTAAGGCGAAAACAAACCCGAAAGACATCAACGCGGAAGATTTCTTGCCGTCTGGTGTTACGCCTCAGAAAGCACTCCAGATGCTCAAGGACATGATCCAAAAACGCTCGGGCCGATGGCTCGTGACACCTGTCCTGGAAGAGGATGGCTGCTTAGTAACCAGTGACAAAGCCTTCGACATGATTGCCGGTGAAAACATCGGCATCAGCAAACACATCCTCTGCGGGATGCTGAGCCGGGCACAGAGACGCCCTTTGCTCAAGAAACGTCAGGGAAAATTGTATTTAGAGGTAAATGAAACATGACAATGAGTTATGACCCGCTCGCCTACGAGATGCCGTGGCGGCCCAACTATGAAAAAAATGCTGTAGCAGGCTGGCTTGCCGCCTCCGGCGCGGCTTTGGCCGTAGAGCAAGTCAGCACGATGCCGCCGGAGCCATTCTATTGGATGACGGGGATCTGTGGCGTGATGGCGATGGCTCGTTTGCCCAAGGCTATCAAACTTCACCTGCTCCAAAAGCATTTGAAGGGGCGTGATCTGGAGTTTATTTCCATTGCGGAGCTCCAAAAGTACATCAAGGACACGCCGGACGATATGTGGCTTGGTAGTGGGTTCCTGTGGGAAAACCGCCATGCCCAGCGCGTGTTTGAGATCCTGAAACGCGACTGGACTTCCATCGTAGGGAGAGAGTCCACGGTCAAAAAGGTTGTCCGGAAGATACAGGGTAAGAAAAAGGAGCTGCCAATCGGCCAGCCCTGGATTCACGGGGTAGAGCCCAAAGAAGAGAAGCTGATGCAGCCACTCAAGCACACTGAGGGGCATTCGCTGATCGTTGGGACCACCGGCTCGGGCAAGACCCGTATGTTCGACATCCTGATTTCACAGGCCATTCTGCGTGGGGAAGCCGTGATCATCATAGACCCGAAAGGGGATAAGGAGATGCGGGACAATGCCCGACGTGCCTGTGAAGCTATGGGGCAGCCGGAAAGATTCGTCTCATTTCATCCAGCATTCCCGGAAGAGTCGGTGCGTATCGACCCTCTGCGTAACTTCACCCGCGTGACTGAAATCGCAAGTCGTTTGGCAGCGTTGATCCCGTCCGAAGCAGGGGCCGACCCGTTCAAATCATTTGGATGGCAGGCACTGAACAACATCGCTCAGGGCTTGGTCATCACTCATGATCGTCCCAACCTGACAAAGCTCCGCCGATTCCTTGAAGGTGGCGCTGCTGGCTTGGTCATCAAGGCCGTTCAGGCTTACTCAGAGCGAGTTATGCCCGACTGGGAGGCAGAAGCAGCGGCTTACTTGGAAAAAGCCAAAAACGGTTCGCGTGAGAAGATCGCTTTCGCGTTGATGAAGTTCTACTACGACATCATCCAACCTGAGCACCCGAACTCTGACCTGGAAGGCTTGCTGTCGATGTTCCAGCACGACCAAACCCACTTCTCCAAGATGGTGGCGAACCTCCTGCCGATCATGAATATGCTGACGTCCGGGGAGCTAGGCCCTCTGCTGTCTCCAGACTCATCTGATCTGAGCGACGAACGCCAGATCACCGATTCCGCAAAAATCATCAACAACGCTCAAGTTGCTTATCTGGGGCTCGACTCCCTGACCGACAACATGGTTGGTAGTGCTATGGGGTCCATCTTCCTGTCAGACCTGACAGCGGTTGCCGGTGACAGATACAACTACGGCGTCAACAACAGACCCGTAAATATCTTTGTTGATGAGGCTGCCGAGGTGATCAACGACCCGTTCATCCAGCTCCTGAACAAAGGTCGCGGTGCGAAACTTCGTCTTTTCGTTGCAACTCAGACTTTTGCTGACTTCGCAGCTCGACTGGGTAGCAAAGACAAAGCGCTCCAGGTGTTGGGGAACATCAACAACACGTTTGCTCTGCGTATCGTCGATGGTGAAACCCAGGAGTATATCGCGGATAACCTGCCGAAGACCCGGCTCAAGTACGTCATGCGGACTCAAGGCCAGAACTCGGATGGCAAGGAGCCCATTATGCACGGAGGCAACCAAGGCGAGCGTTTGATGGAGGAGGAAGCTGATCTGTTCCCAGCCCAGTTATTGGGAATGCTTCCGAACCTGGAATACATAGCCAAAATTTCAGGCGGAACAATCGTAAAAGGCCGTCTGCCCATATTGACCCAGTAAGAGCAGAGCTATGTGTGACAAGAAGTATAGAGATTACGAGGTAGCCATCATGGTCGATGTGAACCCTTTCGACAGGGTTATGAATGAATTGAAAAGTCGTGGCCGCAAGAACGCTCACATCCTGAGCATCCTCCAATTCGACTGGCCTGCATCGGAGGCCATCATCGAGAAGCTGAGCTGCTACATCACAGACGGGATTAAGGCTAATCAGGAGCCTGTGATTTACCCGATCATTGAAGAAGCTCTGCATCGCTACAGCCAGCTCGTGTTTCATGAGCAGAGAGAGAAATATGAAGACCCGGCCAGAATTGGGGCATTTCTGGAAACCCTGATCACCGAAACCTGCCGGGCGTTGGAAGTGCAAATTGTCGATAGTGGCGGTGATTCATGGTCTGTCGATTCAGGAGAGTCGTTCTCACTGTGGCTTTCTTCCCATCCAGGAGAACTATCCATTAACCCGCAGCCCCATGAGGATGAGACCTCTTTGCGTGGCTTGCTGTATGAGCTCATCACCTGTGAGAGCGTGAAAACTGTTTTAAGGAGAACCGACTATGAAGAAGCCGTGGTTGCTGGTCGCATGGCTGCTGGTTATTGAGTTGCTGGCAATATTGCTGCTGATCCCTGGCGACTGGACAGACAGAGCCATCAAAAGGGAATCCGTGCTGGTGGAACAGAGTCTTGGTGTCGAAGCAAGAGACTGGATACAGAACAAAGCATCTACCTGGTTCAGGTCGAGCGTTATTGATTCAGGCTTCTATGAGGGGATGTACCAAACGCTGATCCCATCAGAAGAGGAGCGCCAGAAGTCCAAGGGGATGCAGGATATGGGCAAGGGCTGGTTTGTGTGGGTCAAAGGCCGCATGGAAGCCTTTGTCAACGTCATTTACCAGTTCTACACACGGTTGGCGCTGTTAGCCGCGTGGGCTCCCTATATGCTGATCCTGTTCGTACCTGCGGTATATGACGGGATGATGACATGGCGAATTAAGCGGACCAACTTCGATTATGCGAGTCCGGTTCTCCATCGTTATAGCGTTCGCGGAACGATGTACCTGATGGCCGGATTGTTCATCGCGTTCTTCATCCCCATAGCGCTCGATCCGGTTGTCATCCCGATGACAATGATGACGTGCTGTGTCCTGGTTGGCCTGACGTTCGGCAACCTCCAGAAACGGGTATAGGGAGGGAGGATGAGCTACTCCGTTATAAATCAAGATGGGGTGCATCTGTGCGACATCCCATTGAACGTCTACCAGGTGATACGTCGCCAATCCTTGTCTGCGTTGTGGCTTTACTGGGCGCAGAGCTTGAATTTGGTGAAGGTGCTCATTGCTTGCGTCGGAAAGATGATCTTTGTGATGCCGGTAATGTGGTTCTGGGTGCTGGTGGTGTGCCGCTTGGTTGAACCAGAACGTATCTCAGACGTGCCAGGACTTATCTCTCCGGACGTGATCGGGTGGGCCGCTGGTGCGGCCATCACCCTCATTATCTATTCCGTTTTTACACGCCCAGCTTTGTACGGATACCACAACTTTTTCAAGCAGCATATTTGCTCAAGAGTAAAGCAAGTAACGCCGGAACTCAGAACAGTCACTGGGCCACTGTTCTTTTACCGAAACGAAATTGGAACGATATAGAGAGGAACCATGAAAGTAACCAATAAACTCAAACTGCTGGCACTGGGGCTGTGTATGGCCGGTACTGCCATCGCGGCTCCTGATGTGCTCAATGACGACGCAAAGCTCAAGAACCTTGAGAAGGTGTGTCCCGACTGTAAGATGGTGGCAAAAGATGTACTCAATCTGCGGGTTGAAAACTGCCAGCTCAAAGACACTTCCAGTGCAATGATGATTGGCACCATGCAAAATGACCCTATGTTTTCGTTTATGCTGGCAGTACACACAGCGGCAGGCTCGGAGGCATACAAAACGGTAGTTGGTGCCGCTGGCAACCATGTTGACTGTGAAAACCCGTTGAACTGGATCAAGCTGACCCAGCAAGCGATTAAAGGAGGCAAAGTCTAATGCGTAAGAGAGATTTCTTTTTTGGAGAGGTGTATGAGGGGGGTGCAGGAGCCACTCTACGACTGAGTGATATGGAACCATTGGCAAGAAAAGTGTCGGCAGAGTTCTTCACTGCACAACTGAACCGTATGCTGAAAGAGCATGACGGTCAGTTGACGCTCAGCGATGGAACGTCGTACCCCAGCTTTTGGAGCTTCATCGACAAGGTTGTTCCAGAGCAGGTTGGTTTCGTGGAGATCTACGCTCGGCAGGATGTTAACGATAATGTTGAAGCGACACTGGCGTGTGACATCGTTTTGGTAAATGGTGTGATCACCGTTAAACCTCACTGGTGTGCTTACAAAGACATCAGGGCTGACGAAGTGATTTCCACCTTACTGGTGCCTTTGCATTTGAAGGCTCTCCAGGGTAAGGCTTACATTCGCTGGGATGATGGTGAAACCGAACCTCTGTTACAAAACGACGACTATCAGGCTGAACTTGAAAATGTGTTTAGTGTTTCCAAGTACCCATCAGCCATGAGCTGGGGCGATACAGCAGACCAGAAGGTTAAGCAGTACAAGATGGACCTTGAGTGCGCCACAGATGTTGGTTGTCGAGGTGTCTCATCAGAGCAAGCATGGGATGCTTATCGAGAACTCCGTTACAATAGAACAGTGTGAAACAAGCGGCCATTGGCCGCTTTGAACTTTCACATGTGAAAGTTTTTCGCCTCCCGCTCTTATCATCTCCTCGAATAAACCTCCATAAAGTGCCCAAAATGGGCCGTAACAGCACTGTTCCTAGATTGATCAATTAAGAGACGATTACTCCGTGATGACGACAAGTTATTTGGAGGGTCTATGTCCGCACAAGCTCACGTCAGAGAAAGCGAAAGCTCATCTGGTTCATTCATCTCCTGGCAGTTCCTTGTCTGGCAGGTGATGTTCGTTATAGGTGTTGTTGCAGGGATGAACCTGGAACACGCATTCAATTTTCTAGGTTAATGGGAGGAAGTGTGAACCTTAATAAACAATTTTTCTGGTTTTTGATGAACGCGGTGCTGATGTGCATCTTCATCGTTCCAGTGGCCGTCGCGTTTTGGCTGTCTGCTTTTGCGGCAGGTTTTGACTGGAGTCAGTGGGTTAAGTTGGCTGCTGATACGGCCAACAGAGCTGCAAGTGACCCGGCCAAGGCTCTGGGCACGGTTCAGACCTACTGGGGCATTCTCAGCTTCTTCCTGCTGGCGGCGTACAGTCTGATGTTCAAGTTTAAAGCCAATGCTAACAAGGAAGTGAAAACTCTGGGGGTGGCCCGACCAGCCAATGAAGTTAGCGTTGCGGCTTCGGAAAAACATTCGGAAGCGGTTCCTCAAAATCAATAACCGATCCAGTAAACGCAAAAAAGGCGGCTTAGGCCGCCTTTTTTTATTTGTCGCTGGAAGTGCCCGAAAAGGGCGCGAAGCCGTGGCAGAAAATCAGTGACCCTGAATGAGAATACAGGCCACTAGGAAAAGAAGAGGGTTGCTATGAAGCCTGTAAAGATACCGCGCCGGGTCGATGAGCCCCCGCATCTGCTGTTGTGGAGCGCAGATGAGTTGGCCCCGATGCTTTTGGGGCTAACGATAGGGGTCATCATCGGTAAGGCCCTGATCTGCTTTCTGGGGGGGTTACTTGTAACCAACCTTTATCGCCGATTCAGGGATAACCATCCGGATGGATACCTGCTCCACATGATCTACTGGGCCGGGTTCATCATGACCAAGGCCAAATCTCTCAAGAATCCGTTTGTCCGGAGGTATTTGCCTTGAACCTGAAAAAGTATCTCAAGACCTGGGAAGGGACCCAAACAGAAAATAAGTGGGGACGAATCTTCCAGGGTGGTCTTATTGCTATCGTTTTCCTGCTGGTGGTCCAAGTATTCAGCAAGGAAACCATCGTCACTATCCAGCCTTTCACGCTCACGGAAGAAGCCTGGGTGACGAAAAATAACGCCTCTCAGTCCTATAAAGAGGCTTGGGGTTTCGCTTTTGCTCAGCTCCTTGGCAATGTGACGCCAGGAACCGTTGACTTTGTGAAAGAACGGATCACCCCGCTTCTCTCCCCGAGCATCTATCAGGACGTGATTGATGCCATCGAAATTCAAGCTCAACAGATCAAGAACGACCGCGTAACCATGCGGTTTGAGCCGCGTTTTGTTGAGTACGAGCCCAAGAGCGACAAGGTGTTTGTCTACGGATATTCCTACGTCAAAGGGGCTTCTTCTAACGAAGAGCGTAGCGAACGCTCCTACGAGTTCGCCATCAAGATTTCAAACTACGCGCCCGTGCTGGACTACATCGACACCTATGTAGGAAAGCCACGCACCAAAACTGTTTTGGAGCAACTCCAGCGCAAAGAAGAAAACCGGAGAAAGCATGAAGAACAACGCTAAACTTTCGCTCCTGGCGCTGTCCTTGGCGCTTGGAACTTCAATGGCCTATGCCTCGGATGACATTCCTGTTGTCCCGGCCAGTGTTATGAAAAAGGATGTTCCTGCCCCTGTGACGTCAGGACAAAGCTCCCATGAGGTTGTGGGCAGCATGAATGAAAACCCCTTACTGACGATGAAGCCGGGGGTTAACCAGATCATCCCGATAGCCGTTGGTCATCCGAACCGAATCGTCACGCCTTTCAGCAATCCTGAGATCGTTTCAACATCTCTGACCGGGGCGACGGATAACGGCCAGTGTGGTGAGGTCTGCATCAAAGAGAATGTGGTCTATGTCGCCACGGATAAGCAGTATCCGGTGACTATGTTCATTACTGAAAAAGGCTCGGAAGCCCAAGCTCTCAGCCTGACGATGGTTCCCCGTCGTATTCCGCCCAGAGAAGTCTTTCTCAAGCTCGATGGTGGTGTAGGTATCACTGGTGCTTTTGCCAATACCAAGGCTGAGACCTGGGAACAGAGCCAGCCTTATGTCGAAACCATCCGGTCAGTATTCCGAAAGATTGCTCTTGGTGAAGTCCCTCAAGGTTACACGTTGAACCGCATCCCTGCTGGTGCTGCGGTGCCGAGCTGCGCTCATCCTGGGGTAAAGGTGGATTTTAGCAAGGGGCAATACATGATGGGCCACCACCTTAACGTGTTCATCGGTGTCGCCCTGAACGTCTCTGATCAGCCTATTGAGTTCAAAGAGGCGTTGTGTGGGAGCTGGGATGTGGCTGCGGTGACTACGTGGCCGCTTAACGTGCTTGAGCCCGGCCAGAAGACGGAGATCTATGTGGCGAAGAAGCAGAAGCGTGGTCTCGCACCAACGTCTAAGCGTCCATCGCTGCTGGGAGGTGCCCAATGATTAAGCGATTTTGGACACAGTTAGACCCCAACAAGAAGCGTTGGGTGTCTATCGCTGGCGGCGTCTTCGTTCTTTTTGCGGTCGTGACAATGTTCTCTGGTGAACCCAAGAAAGAAGAGAAGCGCGGTCGCCAAGAAACCATCAAGCACGTTCTCACAGACAAAAACACCCGTGAGATCGGGATAGATTCGTTGTCTGCCGATGTGAAGATGGTGTCTCGTGAAAACTCCGACCTGAAAAAGGAGCTGGAACGAGTCAAGAAAGAGCTGGAGGAAACCAAAACCACTGCCGGGAAATCCAGTGATGTTGGCCGTGAGATGACCCGCCTTCGTCAAGATTTGGACCGCCTGACCCAGAAGAACATGGAATTGGCTAAGAAAGTCGAAACCGGCGCTGCTGGTGGAAAAACATCCTCTTCATCAGAGGATGCCAGAGCCGATGTTAATGGTGCATCTGGTGGTGATGGTCAGTTCATGGAGAAAAAGCTCGACTACAAAGATCCAGCATCCTTTTTTCGGGACGCACCGCTTCCTGACTCGAAGGGTGGGGCTCCTGCAACTGGCAAGGGAGACGGTCGTGATGCAACTAAACCAGGCATCCAAATAGTGAGCTACTCGCAGAAAGCGCCAGAAGTTGAAGAGAAGGACAACAAGGATGATGAGTCTATCTACCTACCTTCTGGCTCCATCCTGACAGGGGTGCTCATCAACGGTATGGACGCACCAACATCTCAAGGTGCTCGTCGAGATCCGTTCCCTTCGACCCTCAGGATTCAGAAAGAGGCTATTTTGCCTAACCGCTTCCGTGCGGATGTTCGTGAGTGCTTCCTGATTGTTTCAGGCTATGGAGATCTCAGTTCAGAGCGAGCGTACCTGCGTGGCGAGACCTTCTCGTGCGTTCGGGATGATGGGGGGGTCATAGAAGCGAAGCTGGATTCCTATGCAGTGGGTGAAGACGGTAAGGCCGGTGTCCGTGGTCGCGTCGTATCGAAGCAGGGGCAAATCATCGCCAAGAGCTTGATGGCAGGCTTCCTTGGTGGCGTTTCCGAAGCCTTTGACGTCAATCCTGTGCCGGTCGTCAGCACTAACCCTGGCTCAAATACCCAGTACCAGTCTGTGTTCTCCGACCAGATGTTGCAGGGAGCAGCAGTGAAGGGGGCCAGTAAGGCGCTAGATCGCATCGCTCAGTTCTATATCGACATGGCCGAAGGCATCTTCCCCGTTATCGAGGTCGATGCTGGCCGTCAGGTAGACATCATCGTGACCAAAGGAACCAAGCTACAAATTCGTTCCACCGGGGGAACCAAGAAATGAAAAATTTGAACATTTTGACCAGAAAGGGCAGTTCCAGAGGCGAGGCTCAAAAGGAACAGGCAGTAAGATCCGCAAAGATGTTGGGGGTGGGTGCAGCGCTACTTATTTTGTCGGGCTGTTCGACGTTCAACATCGGCAAGGATGAGTATAGCTGTCCGGGAATGCCGAATGGTGTTCAGTGTATGTCAGCGCGAGACGTTTACGCCGCAACCAATGACGGAAATGTCCCGCGCCCAATGAAACCAGAGGAAGTCGAGGCCAAAGCGGAAGCGGATGGCGAAGGTTCCTCAAACGTTTCAGCGAACTCATCTAGCTCCGGAGACCCGGTGATTGACAACTATGTCGCACCGCGTCTTCCGGATCGCCCGATTCCAATTCGTACACCAGCACAGGTTATGCGGATTTGGGTAGCTCCCTGGGAGGACACCAATGGTGATCTCATCGTGACAGGGTATGTCTATACCGAAATCGAACCGCGCAGGTGGGTGATTGGGGATGGCACACCGCAAAGTGAGCCAGTTTTGAGACCGCTGCAAACGGTACAACACGAACCGAAGTCTGAAACAACCAAATAGGAGATGTTCTTGATGAACGCAAATCAGTTGGCGAATGCCTCAAGTAAAAACAACGCACTCTTCCTCTTCCTGGGGTTGATGGTGGTAGCCTTCCTGCTCGTGCCGGATCAGGCCCACGCTGGTACTGGTGGTACAGCGTTTGACGACGTATGGGTAACTCTCAAGGATTGGACCCAAGGTACTTTGGGTCGAATCGTTGCGGGTGCGATGATCCTGGTCGGTGTTGTTGGTGGTATCGCTCGCCAGAGCCTCATGGCTTTCGCTATGGGTATCGGTGGCGGTATGGGCCTGTACAACTCCCCGACCGTAGTGGAATCCATCATGTCTGCTACTCTGGAACATGCAGAGAAGGTCATCCCGGCTGTTGTGCAACTCAGCAATGGCCTGGGGGTGTAAAAGACACCTTGCCGTTAATCAACGGGTGATAGGGGCAGCCTAAAAGCTGCCCTTATTTTTTGGCAAAAAGTCCAGTCATAACAAATTCCAACTATTTCCTTATTTGCTCAAAAAGGGCACTTCCACAGCCCATGTTTATGCACTCCCTCCCGTAACCTCCAGCATTGGGTTCTTGTAACTCAAAACGAATGGAGAATGCGATGATCAATTTCAAGCCTAAAATTCCGGCGATGCTTGGGGCTCTGGCGGTTCTTACCGCTGGTGCTGCTCATGCAGAGCTGCTGGAATACACCTTTAAGGCTCCAGATGGTACGCAACGGTCTCTGACTCCGAATGCCAACTATGCCAACCCAACGGGCAATATCTCGTTTGCCTTGAGTGCCGGTATCGACCGAAAGGTAAAGATTTCGGTGATTCGGTCGGATGGAACAGTGGTTTCGACAGCGACCAGCCACCTTCTTGGGGCTACTGATCGCATCACAGTGGGTGGAAAATCCTACTATGGTGCGGAACTTCAACTACCGGCTCCTTCCGAGGGAGTCTACAAACTAAGGGCCGAAATACTGGCGTCAGACGGAAGTTCCGTTCAGACTGATGAATACCCGCTTCAAGTCGATACGACAGCGCCAAGTTTGGCAAACGTGACAGTAAAAGGGGAATGGAACCGGGCGCTTTCTGATGGAACGCTACTGCGAGGTCCTAACCGATTTTCAGGTATAGATGTGTCTGCATCTGATGCCGGTTCTTCGGTTTCCTCTATACAGGCGTATGCTGTAGATAGCAAAGGCAAGAGGAGTCCTGTTGTCTCGGTTAATTACGCCAACGGCCAAGGCCAGTTGTTGAACTGGAGCACTGTGTTCCCTAATGGGGAGGATCTATATACGCTTCATTTCGAGGCCCTGGATAAAGCAGGGAACAAAGGGTCAATAGCCTATCCTATTGCTTGGGATTCAGTAGGTGCAAAGTCTGGAGAGAATCCTGAGCCAGTAGCAGTGTATGACCCTAAGAACCCGCAGGCCTCAACTTTTAAGGTTAATGGTCAGGCCCTATCAGGTTTTGCGCCTTATCAGAACGGAATGACCATTTATTCCGATACCTACAGGGTGCTCTACCGGATACCCAAAACAAACTCCTATCCTTCTTCACCTTACGGTGCTCAAAGCGGTAACTGGTGTGATTATAAAAACTGTATTGAAGGCAATATCATTGCCGAAGACGGTACATATGATTATCGGCAGACGCAAGCTGATGTATTCCAGCAACATGGGACAAAAACTAAGTCGTTTATTATTTACGACTGGGTTATGAACTCTCTTGGTAATACATCCGTCAGTGTGAAAGCTGATCCATCGGTTAGCTTGGCTCCCATCGGTAAGTATGTTGAATATCTTAGGGATGATGGTCAGTGGGTCCGCGGTGAAACCATTAATATGAGCTCAGTTAACCATTATAAAAAACTGAGATTTCATGTTGAGCCGAGACCTTACGCTCAGGAGTTATGGGGATCTTGGTTGCCTACTACTAAAATTCCGGCAAATGCTTCTTATGCAGAAGTGGATACGGATATATCGTTCAGTGGGCGCTCATGTTCATGGCCTGGATATTGGTCTCGACCGGAAGGGAAGCCTGAACTTCCGTCTGATCGGATTGGGGCAACGTTCTGCTATGACCTTAACCCTCCTGAAATTGCTGGGTTAGAACGAAATGGGCGGATTTTTAAAGCTCATTTCCGTGAGCCTGATTCATTTGACGGTTGGGGTGTTAACCAGTGGGTTATTTCTAACAACTCAAGTGCGTCTGCGATAACCTCGACTGGCGAAGAACGTCCGTTGTCTCGTACTGAAGTTCTTCGTAGTAGCACAAATGATTGGTTTTTCACATTTTCTGCTGAGAATCTGTCAGAGGGCACATATACCGGCATATCTCTCGTAGCTAAAGATGCTTTCGGTAATGAGGTTAAGCAGGTATTCACTGGCTCCCAATATGCTATGAGCATAGATAATTCAGCGCCGACACTAACCGTATCGATCAGTGATGGAGCACCAATCCAGTCTTTGGATGATGTTGTAATCACCTTGACTGATACTGCCGACCCGAGTCCTAAGCTGACCTCTATTGCCCTCGTCGGAGGCCCAGCCGATGACAAGGTGCAGTTGTCTTGGCGTGAGGAGTCGAAAGGTCGATTCCGCCTTGAGTACCCGGTAATGTTCCCGTCTTTGAAGGAAGGGGAATCTTACACGCTGACTGTTTCCGGTGAGGACGCACAAGGCAACGCGGTTCAAAAGGCGGTTGGCTTCGAGTACAAACCGCGTCAGGTGATGCTGGCGGATGGGATGGATGGCAAGGTTATGGTCCCCGCTGTCACTCATGAATTTGTTCATGCAGATGGCAAGCGGATCATCGAGACCAAGCCGCTGACGCTCAGTGATGGTGCTGTCGTGACAGGTTCATACGACGTGTTTGCGACCCTCCGTTCTGATGCGAAAGTGCCGCTGGTGGTGAATGGGGTGCGTATCGAGCCGGGCCAGACAATGGGGATCATGAGCCAACATGATTTCGGTGCGTCAGGTGGTCGTTTGAGCATTCCGGTTAAACCGGCTGTTCCTGATGTGGTCGGCTCTTCCAGTCTTCTTGTCATGACCTCCGCGCCGAACTCACCCATCTTGGTTGTGGACATCAATACCTGGAAAGGGACGGCCAAGCTCTCGGCTGAATCATGGACAATTCGCCAGGTTATTGACCCGGTGAAAATCTATGCCCTGCCAGAGTCGGGTGTGCCTTGCCGGTTCACCACGAAAGAGGATGTGGCTATGGCCGCAGACCCAATTCGTGACCCGGTGTGTTTGCTCCAATGGGACAGAACTCCGGATGAGGCTGAACAAACTACGCAGGACAACAACGGGATGAAAGTTGCCGGGCTGGTGGGGCAGGCTGTGAGCATTGGTGAACAACCTGTCGAATACAGCCTGTACCTGTTCAGTGGTGACGGTTCCAAGGTAAAAGTTGGGTCTGGCTCTCAGAACCTGACGGTAACTACTGCCTATGGCTCTGTTGGTTACACCCCGATTGATGACATTGCTCAGGTGAATCGCGTCATTGAAGACTTTGATGTGAACTTCAAGCAGAGCAAAGGTCCTGATTGTTCAATCACTCTCAGTGCTGACCGTGCGAAAAACGAGGCCGCGAACAAAGCTGTTGGCAGTGCAAGCCGCACCTGTCTGTTCGAGTGGCAGCAGATCCCCGATGGACTGGTCCAAGACCCGTTATCGGAATCTCCTTCGTTGTCAGGTTCCCTGGCCGAGAACGGTGATCACCCTCTGGGGTGGCGGGTAAGTATTTTCACCCGTAACGGCACTCGGGTGACGTTGAACGACGAGACTTTCAATGTCGAAGCGGTTGACCCACCAGCTCCGACCGTTGAACTAGCCTCCGACTACAACTTCAAAGACAACATCTACTTGGTGCCGATGACAGGTAACTACCTGGGTGATGCCATTATCAACTCTGAACGAGCTGATCTGGATATTGCCATATCGCGCAACTCTGATGTTCTTGAGTCTGAGACCTTCACTCCGGGATGGGGTGCCACCAATAAGGTGTATCGCCGCATCAATACCGATGAGCGAGCGTTGTGGGAGGAGACCACCTACAAGGTGAACGCGGCCTACAACAAGGTGCCTGATGTGAAGACTGAGGTTGTCTACCGGGCTATCTCTGCACCTTCTGACAGTATCCGTCCTATCGTTGAAGTTAAAGGTGATACCGCGATTGACACCCAGGCATTGCCGGTTAGGGTTCTCATCCGTGATCAGTACAAACCTGATGGTGACTATGACGCTAACACGATGGGGGTGTGGAAAGTACGCCTGATCCAGCAAAAGGCCTACAACGAGACGGTTGCGCTCACTGATTATGCGGAAGCATCGAACGGTGAAGCTCAGTTCTCAGTAGACCTGTCTGGTGTGGATACTTCCTCCGTCCGTATCGCTGCTGAGGCTGTTCTGGAAAGCCCTGTTGAGGGTTACAACCGCACAGAGTTGTCTATCAGACCTGCCTTCTTGACAGTGCTTCGTGGTGGTGCCATCGGTGCTGGCGTGGAGGCTCGCAAGTTGTCTGGTGAAGCTCCGTTCACTGCTGTGTTCAAGCTATCTTTGGACGACCGTCAGGATCTCCGGGCTACCGGCCAGGTTGTGTGGGAAACCAGTAAGGACGACGGTAAAACCTGGGAGCAGTTCATCCCAGAAGATCGATACAAGTATCAGCTTGTGAAGACCTTCGACAAGGGGGAGTACCAGGTTCGGGCCAAGGTGGTGAACGTCAACTCAGGTGCGGAAAAGTACACCGAAGCGGTCAGTGTTGTCGCTTACGACAAACCTGATATTGCTGTTATCGGCCCGACCACGTTGTTTGTCGGAAGTGAAGGCAAGTACACAGCGAACCTGACGTTGAACGATGAGCCAATCTCCGGTGGCAATGCCATTGTTGAGTGGTCTACTGACGGTGGCAAAACCTACGCGCAGACAGGGGATAGCATCACGCTTTCGAGCGATGAAGAAACCCGATACCGCCTGTGGGCTCGTGTGCGCTCTGCCACTGCACCGGCTGATGACGGCTATGCCTATGAAGTTGCGAAAACGGCAGTTGACTTCCGAGCAGTGAAGGCCCCCCGTCCTTACGTGACAGGGCCGCGAGTCATTGAGACCGGTAAGAAGTATGTGTTCAAAGCCGAAACCAGCCTGCCTTACCGTGGGATGGACGTGAAGCTGAACGGGTTCTTCACGCTGCCTGATGGCTCAATTGTGCAGGGTGATACTGCTGAGTACGTGCCTTCGGACACTGACCTCAACCAGGCTACTGTAGAAACGAAGTACACCACCTGGATCGAAGGATACCGAGATCAGGGTGCAGAAGCCTCGCATAGCCTACGCTCCCGCGTGTGGCAGTATGTATGGCCGAGCTTCGGAATGCAGGTCAGGAAGAACGCTGACGTGGCTCCTGCGACGATCACCGCGTCAGTGCGGCCAATTGCCTTCAACGGCAAGCTGGAAGAACCGACCTACGAGTGGGAGTTGCCGGAAGACGCAGTGATTCAGGATCAGCGGCAGGATATTGTCCGGTCCTTTGTGATCAATGAGCCGGGCGATTACAACATCAAGGTGACTGTCCGTGATGCTCGCGGCCATGAAACCGTGATCGAGCAACCGCTCAAGATCGGCCAGGCAGAGCCCTATGCTATCGACCTGCAATACTCTGGCTCGAACAAATACGAGCGTGAGCCTCTGGATGTGCTGTTGCGACCGTACATTTCTGGCGGCCACCCACGCGACCGTATTTCGACTCGCGTCTACTCGGTAGATGGTACGCCGTTGGAAAGCAGCGGTTACTACGGCAGAGCAACTCTGGGCGCTGGTGAGCACAGCATCAAGCTGAAAATAACCTCAGAAATGGGGCATGAAGCTGAGGGCGAGGTGAACATCAATGTGGCAGAGAACAAGTTGCCTGCATGTAGCCTGAGCTCACGAGAGACCGTTGGGTCGTGGATCGTTTATGCGAACTGCGAAGATACCGATGGCCGCATGAAGTCCTACGAATGGACCATTGCCGGTGAGTTGCAGAGCATCAGCTCTGATCGAGTGACTATCAGCAAGGGCACCTATGAAACGATGCCGACCATCTCTCTGGTTGGGGTCGATGACTCTGGTGGCAAATCCGAAGCTGTTACCATGAACTAAGGTTCATTCCTCTCAAAGCCCGGTTCAGACCGGGCTTTTTTTTGTATCGCGCTGGAATTGTCCAAATTGGGCTATTACAGAGGCGAGTCTATTTCCCTCCCCCGGATACACTGCCCAGCATCCAGTAATCCAATCTTAGGGGATAGACATGCGGACAAAATTACTCGGGGCGCTGATGGTGTTCGGGATTATTACCGGCACGGCTCATGCGTCATCGAAATTGGAAATCACCGATCCCAGAGCGGCGAAGATAGAGGACATCGTAGAGCTACCCATCAAAGGGGTTCGAGCCGTCCAAAGTGATGGGCAGATCATGTTCCTCTCTGAAAACGGGCGATTTGTTATTTCAGGACAAATCTACGACCTGTGGAGCAAGAAGCCCCTCAACACGATGTCCCAAATGAGGGATGTAGCGGAGCGTATCCACTTCAAGAGCATGGGCATGGATGTGGACACGCTGAACACCGTTTCGATGGGGCGTGGTGACAAAGAGGTGGTGGTCTTTGTCGATCCTAGATGCGCGGTTTGCCATCAGCTCATGGGTGATGCCAAATCGCTGGTGGATGATTACACCTTTAAATTTATCGTGATTCCTGCTCTGGGTGCTGAGTCCAACCGCTTGGCAAAGAACTTGTACTGCGCGAAAGACAAAACCCACGCGCTCGATGCGCTGATGAACAACACCTTGGGTTCCCTTCCTTCAAAAGAAACCTGCGACCCCGGCCAATACGATCAAACGCTGCTGACAGCTCATTTCATTGGGATTGAGGGCGTTCCGTTCGTGGTTGCTCCGGATGGTCGTGTCAGCAAAGGACGTCCGAAGAACCTGAAATCATGGTTGGAGAGTGTTGAATGATCGTAACCATCAAAAAGAAACTCGAAGAAACGTTGATCCCGGAGCACTTGCGAGCTGCCGGGATTATTCCTGTCCTGGCCTATGACGAAGACGATCATGTCTTCCTTATGGATGACCACAGTGCAGGCTTTGGTTTCATGTGTGAGCCCCTGTGTGGTGCCGATGAAAAAGTTCAGGAGCGAATGAACGGTTTCCTGAATCAGGAGTTCCCGTCGAAGACTACGCTCCAGTTTGTTCTGTTCCGCTCCCCGGACATCAATCAGGAGATGTACCGGATGATGGGGTTGCGTGATGGCTTCCGTCACGAGCTGCTGACATCTGTCATCAAGGAACGGATTAACTTCCTCCAGCACCACACGACAGAACGCATATTTGCCAAGACCAACAAAGGTATCTACGACAATGGCTTGATCCAAGACCTCAAGCTGTTCGTTACGTGCAAAGTCCCCATCAAGAACAATAACCCGACTGAAAGCGAACTCCAGCAGCTCGCACAGCTTCGCACGAAGGTCGAATCATCGCTTCAAACCGTTGGTCTGCGTCCCCGCACAATGACGGCGGTGAACTACATCCGGATCATGAGCACCATCCTGAATTGGGGGCCGGATGCTTCATGGCGACATGACTCTGTGGATTGGGAGATGGATAAGCCCATCTGCGAGCAAATCTTCGATTACGGCACTGATGTGGAAGTCAGCAAGAACGGCATCAGGCTGGGGGACTACCACGCGAAAGTCATGTCAGCGAAAAAGCTGCCTGACGTTTTCTACTTTGGTGATGCGTTGACCTATGCCGGGGATCTCAGCGGCGGCAACTCCAGCATCAAAGAAAACTACATGGTTGTGACCAATGTGTTTTTCCCTGAGGCAGAAAGCACGAAAAACACTCTGGAGCGCAAACGCCAGTTCACTGTAAACCAAGCCTACGGGCCGATGCTCAAATTCGTGCCGGTGCTGGCGGACAAAAAGGAGAGCTTCGACACTCTCTATGAGTCCATGAAAGAGGGGGCTAAGCCAGTCAAGATCACCTACTCGGTGGTTTTATTTGCTCCAACCAAAGAACGTGTTGAAGCGGCGGCGATGGCCGCACGAAACATCTGGCGTGAATCTCGGTTCGAGCTGATGGAGGATAAGTTCGTTGCTCTGCCGATGTTCCTCAACTGCCTGCCATTCTGTACAGACCGGGATGCAGTGCGAGACCTATTCCGCTACAAGACCATGACAACCGAGCAGGCGGCTGTGGTCCTGCCGGTGTTTGGGGAATGGAAGGGGACCGGGACCTATCATGCAGCGCTGATTTCCCGCAACGGCCAGCTCATGAGTCTGTCTCTTCACGACAGTAATACCAACAAAAACCTGGTGATCGCAGCCGAATCCGGCTCGGGTAAATCGTTCCTTACCAACGAACTGATTTTTTCCTACTTGTCCGAGGGTGCTCAGGTCTGGGTTATTGATGCCGGTAAGTCCTACCAGAAGCTGTCGGAAATGCTCAATGGCGACTTCGTTCACTTTGAAGAAGGAACGCACGTCTGCCTCAACCCGTTCGAGCTCATACAGAACTACGAGGACGAAGAAGACGCGATTGTCAGCCTCGTTTGTGCAATGGCGTCGGCCAAAGGCTTGCTGGATGAATGGCAAATCTCTGCGCTGAAACAGGTCCTTTCTCGCCTGTGGGAAGAGAAAGGTAAAGAGATGAAGGTTGACGACATCGCTGAGCGCTGTCTGGAAGAAGAAAACGACCAGCGCCTCAAGGATATTGGTCAGCAGCTCTACGCCTTTACGTCGAAAGGTAGCTACGGGAAATACTTCTCTCGCAAGAACAACGTCAGCTTCCAGAACCAGTTCACTGTACTGGAGCTCGATGAACTGCAAGGGCGTAAGCACTTGCGTCAGGTTGTACTGCTCCAGCTTATTTACCAGATCCAGCAAGAAGTATTCCTGGGTGAACGTAACCGCAAGAAAGTCGTCATCGTGGATGAGGCCTGGGACCTGCTCAAAGAGGGCGAGGTCTCGGTCTTCATGGAACATGCCTACCGCAAATTCCGTAAGTACGGTGGCTCCGTTGTCATTGCAACGCAGTCCATCAACGACCTCTATGAGAACGCAGTGGGCCGCGCCATCGCGGAGAACTCGGCCAGCATGTACTTGCTCGGCCAAACCGAAGAAACCGTGGAATCTGTTAAACGTAGCGGTCGTCTGACCCTTTCAGAGGGCGGGTTCCACACCCTCAAGACGGTACACACCATCCAGGGCGTGTACTCAGAAATCTTTATCAAATCGAAGAGCGGCATGGGCGTCGGACGCTTGATAGTGGGCGACTTCCAGAAGCTGCTTTATTCGACCGATCCGGTGGACGTTAACGCCATCGACCAGTTTGTGAAACAAGGCATGAGCATTCCTGAGGCAATCAAGGCCGTGATGCGAAGCCGTCAGCAGGCTGCATAACCAGGGAGACAGTAATGGACATTAAATCAATCGCAATCGCCGCCATTCTCGGTGCCGCTGGTGGCTTCGGCGGTAGCTACTACGTGATGAGCGAACAAACGGCAAGCATCCATCAGCGTTTGAATCAAACCCCGCCAGTGGTCGTGGTTGACTTCGCTAAAGTGGCGTCGGCGTATCCCGCTGGTGCCTCTCAGGAGGAAGTTGAAAGACTGATGGTCAAGACCAATGACGCAATTTTGAAGTTGAAAGACGCAGGTTATTTGGTCCTTGACGCAAGTGCTGTCGTCGGTGCTCCAAGTGACGTGTACCTCCCTGATGAGGTGCTGAAATGAATTTTCCACTCAAGAAGTATTTCGTCAAAAAGGAATCCTGGAAGCGCTTCGGGGTTAAGGCCGGTGTGACACTACTGGTTCTTTGGGTTGCTGGTGCGGCCTTTGCCAGCCGCTACCGTATTGGCATTGATCCACAACAGGAGAAGTGCCTGCCGGGTTACACCTTCTTCCTCATTGATCTGAACGACCAAACTCTGGAGAGGGGAGCTGTTTACGCCTTCCAAGCCAAGAACATGCAGCCTTTCTACAAGGACGGGACTCGCATGGTCAAAATCCTCACCGGTATGCCGGGGGATAAAGTCGAGATCAACGATAAGTGGAAGATCACCGTCAATGGTGATGTCGTCGGAGAGGGGCTCCAGCTCGCAGGGAAACTACATCTGCCAGAGAGCCACTTTTACGGCAAGACCACGCTGAAAGAGAATAACTACTGGTTTATGGGCAAAAGCCCATTCAGCTTCGACTCACGTTACTGGGGGACTGTGAAAAATGATCAGATCATTGGCCGCGCATATCCCCTGTTCTAAGAGCGTTCTGGTGGCGTTGATATTCTCTGTGGCTGGCGGGGCATACGCTCAAGAGTCTCCGCTCACAGAGCAGGATAAGGCGCTTATTGAGAAAGGAAAGCAAATTGCCCAAAAGGCCCAGAAGATGGAAATGCCATCTCTGTTGCAAAACCAACACATGGACGAGGCTCAGGCCGAAGCCAAGGCATTTTTCAAGCAGCTCCAAACTACTAACCCAACGCTCAAGGAGATGCACCGGAAACAGGCTGAAAAGGGTATCTACTCTGACCATCGGATACTGGTTTTCGCCTCGTTGTCTCTTGGCGAACAGGGGTTAGATGACGTCCTAACGGCGGTGTCAGGCCAGCCTGATTCTGTAATTGTGTTCCGTGGCATCCCGGAAGGAATGAACTTGGGGCAGGGAGTTAAAGCTATTCAGGCGCTCGCGGCCAAAAAAGACCCAGTGCCGAACATCATCATCAACCCTACGTTGTTCAAAACGTACAACATCACAGCCGTTCCCACGATTGTGATGCTGGAGGATGAGCCGCTGCCTGGCGAACAACCAAACGTCGTCGCCCAGGTCTCCGGGTTGTCCGACCCGGTATGGTTGGCTCGGGAAGTGGATAACGGAGAAAAAGGCGATCTCGGCGTTAAGGGGCCGGTGGAGAAAATCAGTGAGCCAGACCTTATTGATGTTGCCAAGAAACGCCTTGCCAATATCGACTGGGAAGAGAAGAAGAAACAGGCTATAGAGCGCTTCTGGACCAAGCAGAATTTCAATGAGCTGCCCAGAGCGCCAAAATCTCGAACACGAGAAATTGACCCTAGCGTCATGATCACCAGTGACATCAGCACTCCGGATGGCACTGTGTTCGCTCACGCGGGTGACGTGATCAACCCATTGTGCGATCCGAAGGAAGTTTGCAAGCCTGGAACGCGGCCATTTACCCAAGCGGTCGTAGTTTTCGACCCGCTGGACAAAAAGCAAATGGAGCTGCTCGCCAAGAAGCTGCCTGAAATTAAGCAGGAACCTGGCGTACAACGGATTACCTATATCGCCACAGAGTTCGACAAAGACAAAGGCTGGGATTCCTACAAGAGTGTCACCGACAACTTTGACGCGCCGGTATATCTGCTGACGCCAGATCTGATTACCCGGTTCGAGCTGGAGCACACACCGAGCGTCATTACTGCCAGAGGCAAGAAGTTTGTTGTCCGCGAACTTGCTGAGGAGGGCGGTGAATGATTTTTGCCCCGGCTTTCCAACCAATTAAAGACGTCGGCACAGGTTCGTTTGTCGCTGCTGAGGTACTGGCTCGTTGGTACGACGAAGGCCGGGTTCTTACACCATCCTCTCTGTCATCACCTCCTTATTGGGGGCTGGTGGATATGGAGATGGCACGGTTCATTCAGGACAACCTTCATTATTGCTTGGATCTGTACCCAGCTCTTTTTCTGAATGTCTCTGAACATACTTTGCAATCAGACGTCATTTTCAAAGCGTGGTGGAGGGTTGTCCGCGACATTGCTAAGAATCACTCATCACGGCTTGTCATCGAGATTACCGAGGGCATTCAGGATGCCTCTCTCGCATTGAGATGGGAGGCTCTTACCGAAATAGGGGTTGAGCTGGCGCTGGATGACTATGGAGACAAAAACTCTTCGCTGGAGCGCCTGAGTCGTTATGACTGGCACTATTGCAAGTTTGACGCGAGAAGACTGCGGTCGCTTGAAGACTACTCGGCCATCCTCCACTGCCGCCGAAAAGGCATACAGCTCATTGCTGAGCAGGTGGAGAGCTTCCCATTGGGGGAGAGCGCCAAATTACTTGGACTGTCATGGCAACAAGGTTTCTATCACGGGAAGCCTGCTGTCATGGAGAAACACTTGAATTACGTAAAGGCCTTACCATGATGCAAAAAATTCTACGGGTCATTGCCGTTAGCGCGGTCTTTTGGGTTCGTTCGGTATCGGCTGACCCTGGGTGCCAGAATGCGGAAGTAATCGGCGGAAAACTGATTACTGACATCTGCTGGAGCTGTATTTTTCCCATCAAAGTAGCAGGGGTTCCTATAAGTGGTGGAGGCGGATCATTCCCGAGTGAAGCCGTAAGCAACCCTCTGTGTATGTGCGAGGATAATCTAGGGGTCCCTCGGCCTGGAGTCACCACTTCTATGTGGGAGCCAGCACGGCTTGTTGAATTTCAGAGAGTGCCTGGCTGCTCATCTGTCTTGAATGGTGTCAGGTTCCCGTTTGATAGGACTAACCAAGGGCATCATGGCATGGGAGACATGGATGGTGGTGATGGTTCTTTTATGCACTATCACTACTATGCGTTTCCTCTGTTGGTGATGCTCGATTTATTTATTAAGCAGACCTGTAATGCTGATGGGTATATGGATCTCGACATCATGTACATGTCGGAGCTCGACCCGACCTGGAACAATGATGAGCTCGCTTTTTTTACCAATCCAGAGGCGGCGGCAGTAGCAAACCCAATTGCGGCGGCTGCGTGTACTGCTGATGCTGTCTCATCAACCGCTGGAAAACCTTTAAAACAGCTTTTCTGGTGTGCTGGTTCATGGGGCACCCTGTATCCATTTAGTGGCAACCAGAATGGTGGAAAAGGTGTTATCCGCGATAGCAGTCTTCTTAGCACAAGGGTTCTGGCTGCTTTGCATCGCCGGGGGTTAGCGTGGAAGACAATGGGTTCTGAGGCTATGTGTAGAGGTGTTATTAGCCCAACACTACCCAAAACGCAGTACAAATTCACGCTATTGCATCCGGTTCCAGAGACAAACTCATCTCACGTAATTGGCGAATCCACTCTTACGTGGGGTCTGGCGCGAACTATACCGGCAATTGGGCAAGACCCTATTTACACCATCTGGCGATGGAATGATTGCTGTAACAATTGAGCAGACCCTAACGAATTTGCACGGGCATTTTAGATTATGCCCCAAAAGGGCCACTACACGTACAGGTGGCCCTTGTCTTCTCAGATAGCATGGGAAGGTTGAAATGGAGAACACAATGCGAAGTCATAATTACTTTATGAAAGCTGTGGCCTCGCTGTTGACAGTAACCATGTCTGCGCTGCCGATACATTCCTACGCTAACGGTAGCCAAGACCAGGACATCACAGCGGTGGGTAAAGAGGCCCAGGCTTTCGGACAAAACCTCTCAAACTCATTCAAGTCGAGCTCGGGGACTGTGCAAGATGGCACAATCTCTATGCCGACGTTGAAAGACGGTCAATTCCAAATGAACGGGGGGAGTCAGATTAATGTCAATGATCTATTCCCCGGAACGAGCGGGACCAACAATAAACCTGATAGTTATTACTTCCCTGATGCCAATAAACCTGATGTGGGCGGTCTGCAAGGCATTTACGACTCTGGCGATGACATGGACAGCGTGGGGAATAATGCAAAAGGGTCGCTGTGGAGTGATGCCAATAGTGCTAATCCATCAATCTCTGGTGCGGCATACAAGGTTCTTCTCGATGCCTCTAATCGATCACGCCCTGATTTCAGTAATGACCCTGTACTAAATCTAAGCAAAAAGACCTATGAGGATATGGACCTCATCGCAGGTGGCTTTGGGGATTGTTCTGCCGAAACAACCATCAATCAGAATACTATCAACGCCCACATTCCAGAGTATGAACGGTGTCAGCGTGTTGTAGATCAAAGCGCGGACTGTGAGGTTGTCCATGACTACGATGCCTCTGTGGTGAAGCACTATGATGGTCCATATAACCTCAAATCTTGTGGAGAAGGCTGTACTGAGTTGTGGATTGGCCGAGTTGGTAACGACTACTGGAGTGGCAACTGTTCGATTTATGAGGAATACACGCGGGTCCAAGTCAGTAATCCAGACGCCATAGTGTCTGCAACTCTTGAGTACGCCAAGTGGGATGACTACATGCAAGTTTGGGTTGGTAAATCAGGTCAGGAAACTAAAGTATGGTCCGGCCCTGACGGCAATTTCCCTCCAGAAACGGCTGGCCGATGTGAATTGTCAACAAGTTGGGAGCGAAACCCTAATATTGATGTCACTCCCTATTTCAAGAATGTGAAAGATGGTGATGTTGTTACGTTTAAGATCCGCGTTTCAGTAACTGGCGCAGGTGAGGGTTTTGGCCGCATAAAGCTACGCTATGACCCATCAAAAGCCATTACCAAGGATGAGTGGGCTCCACAGAGCTGCATGGATTCAGCCAAAGGGGTTGTAGATGGTTTTGCGGAAGGCGAGATCACATGTATAGATGACCCGACTGATGCTACGGGCTGCACAGTCATCAATGGGATCAAAGTTTGCGAATCTCAACTCAAGCCGTCACCTTTGCCTGGTATTCCAAAACTATGCAAAAAGGTTCGAGTTAAAGCTGACTATGACTTTTATAAGGGGCAAATGGACTGCTGGACAGACCCTCAAGGTGAAACGCACTGTCCGGTAAACACGGGCGGGAATCTCGATAGCTGTCAGAAATATGAAGAAAACCCTCAGTGCGGCTTCATCAGTTCCAAATGTGTTGATGGTGCTCAGGGAAGTTCTGGTACGTGCTACGTCCACGAGGATACTTATGACTGTGGTACAGATGTTTCTGTTCCGACCTTGGAAAAGGAAACTGAGTACCAGTGCGGTGGGCCTATACGCTGCATGGGAGATGACTGCCTTGATTTGACCAAAACACAAAGCACTGATTTTGCTCGCGCTACTGCGTTGCTCAATGCAGCCCAATTCATGACGCAGGATATGAGCTGCACAGGCCAAGATGGGGATGACAATCCTACCGGGGATGAAAACGTTATTTGCTCTGCTTTTGCAGGGGAAGCTGGCGAATGCAAGATAGCTGTTGGGGGAGTTTCTGATTGCTGTGAAAAGCCAACCAATATATCTCTTGCCGATTATCTGAACCTAATAATGGCCGTTCCAAAGCTCGATGGCGCAGTGATGGGGCTGACTGATGGTAATGCGCTTAAAGGTGCTTATCAGGTACTTAGGGAACCTGCCCTTCAAGGGTGGACAGAAGTCACAAAACCGTTCACAAGTTATATAGAGAACGTTTCAGGTGCTGTTGATTCGTTCTTCCAGCCTGTAGAGCAGTTTGTTGATCAACTCATTGACCAGCTCAAAGAGCAAGTCAAAGAAGTGATGATGGATGTCATGAAATCAGCAGGCCAAGATGCAGCAACAGAGCAGGCGGCTGCCGCAGCATCTGAACAAGCTGCCGAAGCAATGATGGAGACTGCGACAACATGGCTTAGCACTGCCATGACGATATATACCGTCTATGTCGTTGCGATGGTGATGATCCAGATGATTTATAAGTGCGAGGAAGAAGAGTTCACTATGAACGCCAAAAGAGCGCTCAAGAATTGCACCTATGTAGGCTCTTATTGTAAATCTAAGGTGTTGGGCGCTTGTATTGAAAAAAGAGAAGCGTATTGCTGCTTCAATTCTCCGCTCTCTCGTATTATACAAGAACAGGTTCGCCCTCAATTGGGGCAGAACTTTGGAGACCCCAAAAATCCTCAGTGTGAAGGGATTCCACTAGATAAAATTGCCGAAATTGATTGGAGCAAAATTAATTTGGATGAGTGGCTTGGGATATTACAGCAGAACGGTAAATTCCCTGATCCGGCCTCAATAAATCTCGACTCGCTGACTGGAGCAGGGAATGACTTCAATATTGACGGGACGCGGAAGAATGCTCAGGAAAGGGCGTTGGAGCGGTTGGAAGGGATTGATATTGACGCGAAGCGAAAAGAGGCGACAAACAGCATAGACCCTCAAACAGGCGCGCCAACTGGTGGTGGTGGATAAAAAAAGGGGCCTTTCGGCCCCTTTCTCATGTAGATTGATTACGCTTCTGGGTAAACAAATAACTCTGCTTTTCCCTGATCAAGAAGGTAAGGGAAAGCAACTTTTTCGCCATTATCCAGCTCAACCGATTTTGGAGCAAGGTAGAGGTAGGCCCAAGCTGGTAGCTGTTTGCTAATAGCTGCGTAGATCGCTTGCTGAGGAGCATGGCTTGCTGCCCCATTACCGACATTCACAAAGTTGTATGCGGTCTCATGGCCTGATGTGAAGGCATACGCTGTACCTTGAACGCCAGAGACAAAATTAGGAGCTGACCCTAGGCGAGGCTCCACGATTTTCACCTTAACGGAACACATGTCAGCTACCTTACTTTGTCCGTTCACCCACGTCGGGCAACCCCATTCATTCTTGTAGAACTGATAGGTTAGGCGACCATCTTTGTCATACAGAAGCGTGAAATTGGCACCCAAATCAGTCAGCGCTGACTCAATGGAAACTTTCACATGTGAAAGAAATTTGGCCTGAGCGTCTGCCGGTGAAACTGCTTCGTTAGCAGGCATCCAAGCGATCAAGCTATTGCGAGCGCCATGCTGTTTGGGGCCGATAGCCCAGTTCGCAAGGTTGACCAAGCCACCTTGCCAGTCGGTCATTCCGAGCTGAGGGGACATGTAGCCAGACAGCACGTAGGCTGCCCCAAACGTTTTGGTGTCGGTCAGACGCTCCAGCTTGTCACGCGGAACAGAAGCGTCTTGGATGCCTGTTACCAGGCCACCGGCCTCCGCGATGTTGTAAGCGCGACTGTGATTGGTTTTGTACGCTGTGGGTTCGTAACTGCTGGTGGATGCACAGCCAGATAGAGCTGCTACAGCCAGAGCCACGGTGGTGATTAAAGCCTTTTTCATGTTGTTCTCCGTTCTTACCTGAGTTGAATCTGATTTACTTCGATAATATCACAGCATCAAAAAATGCAACCATAAAAGACAAAAAAAAGCCCCTCGGGCGAGGGGCAAAGGTTTGGGCTGGGTTATGCTGCTTTTGTTTTCTCGGCTTCGTCTGCGATTTCCTTGTCGCCGGTTGCAGATTCCGGAGCGGCTTCGGCCACTTCACCTTCTTTGCCTTTGCTGTGGGCGGAAATGCGAGCCCGTTTCTCGATGCCGATGATTCGACCGGCCAGCTTGATGAGGCGTTGCTGCCATTGGTAAGTGGCGTCGGTGCGCTGCTTGCTGGTCAGTACGGTGTTCAGCCAGAGAGTGTCAACGATCCCCATCAGGGTATCCAGTTTGCGGATCAGGTGTGCAAACTGAGCAACCTGAGGAGAGTTGATCTCGATGGTGTATTCATTCGGGTTGGTGTAGCCGGGCATCATGTCGATGCCGTTGTCTTCCATCAGCTTGTTGAGCTGGGCGGTAGCTTTGTCCAGGTCTTCGGAGACCTTGGAAATGTGTTCCAGGATGACGGTTTCAACCTGGTCGATTTCGTCCTGCTCACCGATGATGCGAAGGATCACGTCGATGGAGAACAGGGAGTTGGAAACTCGCTCAAAGCTGCGTTCCATGACGCGCTGAGCTTGGAGGCTGTTTACTTTCAGAACTTGCTTGAAAACAGGGCGAGAGTAGTGGTTGCTGCGGTCGTTGTTTGTGTCCAGTGCTACTTGTGCTTCTGCCATTAGAGATACTCCTAAATTTGAGGTACAGATAAACGCACTGGAAAGGATAAATGCGGTCAATCTGTAACCTGACCTCTCGAAGTGCCCAAAATGGACAGTTACAGCGTTTTCTGTTTAGCAAAGGTGAGCTATATTTGAATCATCTTAGTCGCTCTGCGGCTATAGGTGAGATAGCTGGTCTCCGAAAACAAACAGCATCTAGTCTTATGCCGTATGGCATTACTTAACCCCAAGCCGGGGGCTTCTCCCGGTTTTCGGGTGTTGCCCCTGTTTTTTTACATAGGAGCAACACCATGCACATCATCACTTTCATTGTAGTTCTGCTTGCATCTCTGGGCGCACTGTACGTAGGCGCGAAGGCATTTGCTTTTTCCTTCATCGTTCTCGCTAAAGTGTTCCAGCGTATCGGTTTGTTCCTTTGGAACAAATTCGCAGTTCCTGCAATGCGGTCTGTACAGGCCGTCATCAAAGAACGTGCTGCCAAGGCTGAACAAGCCAAAGCAGTCGTTGAACCTGAGGTAACTCAAGTTCAAGAAGTCGCTAAACAAGAACCTGACTGGGATTATCTCGAAATCCCGACTTACCTTCGTAAGGGCAAGGAACTTGTTTGGTAATAACTGTCGCTGAGTAATCTTCGACACTTTCAAACCCATCGGGGCAACCATACCCCGACGGGGATGTTGCCCCTTTTTGCTTAGGAGCAACATCATGGAAATCGCTATCATCGCTTTGTGTATCCCTACTGGTTGGGCAATCTCTCGTCCTTTCGTGAGAATCGCTGAATCGTTCGGTTACTGCTGATAGTCAACGCAAAGGGAGGGGGCAACCCCTCTCTTTCTGGTCAAGCCTCTGTGGCTTGTCCTCAAAGTCTTCTGGTGTCAGTTGGCTTTGACGACAAGCTACAGGGGGAATGTCGAATGCAACAGAATCTTCATGTTTACGACGATCACGCAGGCATCATCTATCTGGCTGATGGACGCGAGGTGAAATTTGATCCGAAACTGTATTCCAGCTCCTACCAGGCGCACAGTGAAGCAGTGAAGTGGGCCAAAGAAACCGGGGTCATTGGTCAAAACGACGATGTGGTGATGTTCGTCCATTGAGGGAGTGGCCTCCAGGAGAGGCTACTCTCCTCGCTCCTTAAAAGTCTTCTTACTCATGGTGAATACCATCAGTAAGCAGATTTTGTTCTCTTCGGAGAGCGAAAAGTGCGATAGCTGGTCGCCAAAAACAAACAGCAAATTAACGTTAATTTACTAGCCCAACCGGGCGCATCCGCCCGGTTCGGGACGTGGTGCGCCTGTCACAATAGGAGCGCACCTATGTCTCAATACTCTCAATTCTCAGTAAGCAAGGTTTTCGGTATGCCCAGCATTCCGGAGAAGGTAACGGCCATCGGCTACGCTGACGGTTCAAACCCTTTCATCCCTGCCACTGATACCAACTACGTTTTCCGCAAAGAGTTTCTGCGAGAGGTCTTGGCCTATCTCAAAGAGCCTGGCGGTGACGCATTGTTCGTAACCGGCCCTACCGGGTCTGGCAAAACCTCAGGTATCACCGAGATCGCTGGTCGTCTCAACTGGCCTGTTCAGCAAATCACTGCCCACGGGCGGATGGAGCTGACAGATCTGATTGGACATCACGCTCTGGTCGCGGAAAAGCCTGGTCAACCACCTGTCATGAAGTTCATGTATGGACCTCTGGCAGTCGCTATGCGTGAAGGTCATCTGCTCCTCATCAACGAGGTGGATTTGGCCGACCCTGCCGAGCTGGCTGGTCTCAACGATGTCCTTGAAGGGCGTCCCCTTGTGATCGCTCAGAATGGCGGGGAAATCATCAAGCCGCACCCGATGTTTCGTGTGGTCGTTACTGGTAACTCTACGGGGTCCGGTGATGCTTCTGGTTTGTACCAGGGGGTGATGATGCAGAACCTCGCAGCTATGGATCGCTATCGTTTCACCAAAGTAGGGTATGCGGATGAGGAAGCTGAACTCAGCATTCTTGGCCGTGTTACTCCGAAACTTCCGGAAAATGTGCGGAAGGGAATGGTTCGGATTGCTAATCAGGTCCGCAAACTGTTTCTTGGCGAAAACGGTGAAGATGGTCAGATCAGCGTCACCATGTCCACTCGGACGTTGGTGCGTTGGGCGAAACTGTCTCTAGCGTTCCGTGGTGCCCCAAATGCTCTTGAATACGCCCTGGATCAAGCTCTGCTTATCCGTGCGGCCAAAGAGGAGCGTGAAGCCATCCTGCGTGTTGCGAAGGATGTGTTCGGGGACCAATGGCGCTAAGGGGTGACGCATGAAGAAAAATGACTGTTTGTGCCGTCGTTACACTGCTAAAGAGTGGGGCAATGACGAAACCACAATAGAAGTCTTCATTGGCTACAAGTTGCTCCGGGAGCCCAGCTCCTCGGAGCCAGGCCAATTCACGATGGTCGAGCTACGCCGAACCGTCACTGATGGGAAAGCTGAAAATTGGTCTGAGACAAAGCTCGAAGGACCTTTTGAAGCTAACGGCCCAGACACGATCCCAATGTCCTACAAGGACAAAGAAAGCCAGTATGTGTCACAGTTTCTCAGCCAGGGGTACACCTTTCTGGATGAGGTGCTGGTAAACGCAGAGACACAGACGGTGCTGGAAGGGGGGAATGTTTCAGCCGGACAAACAGCCAGCTTGGGATCTCTCAACTGGCTGTTATCTCCGCCCTCTGAGTTACCTCCAGGTGACATAAACCTCTTCAAAGGTTTTGTTGCTGGGGTTTTTGCCAAAGGAGCCGGTTTAATCGGCTTTGAGGTTGCTCGGAGCGAAGGCTCAAATGACTTGCTACCCAGTGTGCTGATGCGTACTGACAGCGGTTATGAGCTTGGGGTTAGCACTGGACTAGGCGAAAACACTATCCATCCAGCTACGCTGGAAGGCGCTGGTGAACTCCGCCCGGAACATGGTCACAAACCCCTGCTGATGTTGGTTTACCTGCAACAGCGTTTCGCGGATGACTTTTCAAACGTAGAGAAGCCGCTGGTGGCATTCTGTGATGAACAGGGTGATACCTTCGACTACGAGCGTTTTGATTCACTAAAACCCCTCATTGAACGGTTTGGTTTCAGCTACGACGAAGTAAGAGCAGATGCAGAAAGGCTTGGCCTTGTATCTGAGCTGATTCGCCTGGCAGAGATCGACGCCGAACAAGAGGATCACTTTTTTTAACCCTTACGGGGGCTTGCTCCCCGAAAGGGGCGTTGGCCCTCTCCAAATAACTTGGAGGTCATGATGTCTAAAGGCGTCAACAAAGTAATTCTGGTCGGTAATCTCGGTTCTGACCCGGAAATTCGCTACATGCCAAGCGGAACTGCCGTTGCCAACTTCAACGTTGCAACAACGGATACGTGGCGCGATAAGCAGTCTGGCGAGCAAAGAGAGCATACTGAGTGGCACCGTATTGTGCTTAAAGGTCGTTTGGCAGAAGTCGCTGGTGAGTACCTGAAAAAGGGCTCCCAAGTCTATCTCGAAGGGAGCAACCGCACCCGGAAGTGGACTGACAGCCAACAAATCGAGCGCTACACCACCGAAGTACACTGCGTTGAAATGCAGATGCTTGGTGGTCGTGGAAATGCACCTCAGGACAACTCTCAACGTGCAGCGCCCCAAAAAGGGCAACGTACAGGAGCCGGTACGCAATCTGCTCCTGTGCAGCAATCAGCACCGCAAGGTGGTATGGGCGGAGGCTATGGTCCCGCTCCTGATGGCTGGGATGATGACATCCCGTTCATGCGGCTGCACCACTTGGCTGGCGGGTAACACCGCCAACTCTTACTAAACCCCACGGGGGCACTCATGCCCCGAGGGGGTCATGGTGTCCTCAAACCGTTCATTCGTGAATTGGAGAAACACCATGTCTGATAACAAATCTCTTGTAACCCGTATCGCAAGCCGGTTTGGCGTGGACACCCGAAAGTTCTATGAAACTTTGAAGGCGACCGCATTCAAGCAGCGAGATGGAAGTGCCCCGACCGATGAGCAGATGATGACGCTCCTGATCGTGGCTGAACAGTACGGTTTGAACCCTTTCACTCGGGAAATCTATGCGTTTCCTGACAAGCAAAATGGGATCATTCCGGTAGTAGGTGTTGATGGTTGGAGCCGCATCATCAACGAGCATCCCCAGTATGATGGCGTCGAGTTCGTGTATTCGGACAAGATGGTCAGAATGCAGGGGGCGAAAGTTGACTGCCCTGAGTGGATTGAATGCGTGATTTACCGTAAGGACAGATCTCGCCCTATCCGCATCAAGGAGTTCATTGATGAGGTGTACCGTGAACCGTTTCAGGGTCAAGGTCGCAATGGTGCTTACACTGTTGATGGCCCCTGGCAAACGCACACCAAGCGTCAACTCCGGCACAAGTCGCTGATCCAGTGTTCTCGTGTCGCATTTGGTTTCTCTGGTATTTATGACCAGGATGAAGCTGAACGCATCCGTGAAATGGAGCAGGCATCGGCCATTAACCCGGCTATTGCCAATCTCCCTTCACCATCTCAAGTTCAAAGCCAAGAGCCTTTGGCTATTGAGCACAAAGAGCTTGACCCGATCCTAACCAAACTCGCAAATCGCGCCATTGCTGAAAACGCATGGTCTGCGGCGCATGAGTATGTGAAGGGACGGTATGAAGGTTCGGAACTGCAATATGCGACTCAATTCCTTCGTGACAAGGAGATGGATCAAATGGAGCCTCCGAAACCTGACTACCAGGAAGCGCACGAGCAAGAGTCCGCCGCTGGTGGTTCTGCAAATGCTGAACCTGGTGCCGAAGAAATGCCGCCTTTGAGTGACGAGGACATGATCCCTGTTACAGAAGAGGAGGGCGCGGAAGGCAGTTACTACTAACCCCAACGGGGGGGACTCCCCCGCTGGGGGAGATCTCCCTCCTAACCATTGGAGAGAGGTCCATGAAAATAGTCAACCTATCGCAACGAGAGGAAGATTGGCTTGATTGGCGGCGTCAAGGTGTAACAGCCACTGACGCCGCTATCCTGCTCAATCGGTCTCCGTACAAAACACGATGGAGACTGTGGGCCGAGAAGACTGGGTATGCGCGTGAAGTCGATCTGAGTCTTAATCCGCTGGTTCGCCGGGGGATAGAAAACGAAGATGCTGCAAGACGCGCTTTCGAGGAGAAGTATGATGACATGCTGCTCCCCGCCTGTGTCGAATCGGTTCAATACCCGCTCATGAGGGCCTCCCTGGATGGCCTGAGAGATAACGGGGAGCCCGTCGAGCTGAAAAGCCCGAGTGCGACTGTCTGGGAAGATGTTTGTGCTGAGAAAGCAAACAGCAAGGCATACCAGCTTTATTACCCGCAGGTGCAACACCAGCTCCTGGTAACGGGGGCCAAGCAAGGCTGGTTAGTCTTCTACTTTGAAGGTCAGATTCAGGAGTTTCCAATACTCCGAGACGAAGCCATGATTCAAGAAATCTTGGCCGAGGCTAAAAAGTTCTGGCAACAGGTAGTAGACAAGAAGGAGCCCGACAAAGATCCAGAGAGAGACCTGTACATACCGCAAGGTGAAGAGGTCAACCGTTGGATTGCTGCTGCTGAGGAATACCGCCTCTATGATGCTGAGATTCAGGAGCTGAAACAGCGACTGTCTGAGCTTCAAGAAAGGCAAAAGCCTCATCTCGACACCATGAAGTCCCTCATGGGGGAATACTTCCATGCCGACTACTGCGGTGTGATGGTAACGAGATACAAAGCGGCTGGCCGGGTAGACTACAAAAAGCTGTTGGCTGATAAGGCGTCAGGCGTGAAGCCTGAGGATGTTGACCAGTACAGAGAGAAGTCATCAGAGCGGTGCCGTGTAACGGTTACTGGCTCTGTGAAGCCACGGTACATTGTTGATGAGGACGTGCTTGCTCCTCTTGATGATTTGCCGGAAGAAGTAGAGACGTTCTACTGGTGAGTGGGGGATTTTCCCCCGCTTTCCCTTGGGGATTCTGGGAGTCTCCAACGGAAAGCAAGATTTTGTTCTCTTCGGAGAGCGAAAAGTGCGATAGCTGGTCGCCAAAAACAAACAGCAAATTAACGTTAATTTACTAGCCCAACCGGGCGCATCCGCCCGGTTCGGGACGTGGTGCGCCCCCAACTTTTTGGAGTGCATCATGACTAAAGTGAACCATCTACAAAGCCTCTGTGTTATCCACGTAGACTTTGACATCTGGAGTGGACAAACCCGTTTGTCTGCATCTGATCTCAAGCTGGGCGAGGGTGGTGAAATTCCACCTGAGAAAGTAGCTCAACTGGGAAGTAAGAAGATCTGTGATCCGGCTAAGCTGAAAGGCTTTCATCGCCTGAAAACAGAAACTCGTCGCCTCCTGCTGAAATTCGGTATGCCGTTCATGAACGGATTTGCCGTACCCGTCAGCAAGACCGATGAAATCTGTAACAAGCTGAATGACATAAACTTTCAGTTTAACCAACTGAAACAGGATTTCATCAAAGGTTACAACAAAGCCGTGGATGAATGGTGTCAGGAGAACCCTGAGTATGAACGAGCTATCCGTGCCGGAGCCCTTCCAAAGGAAACGGTCGAGGAGCGGATTGGCTTTGAGTACCAGGTGTTCATGATCCAGCCTGTGAACGAAGATGAGGCCAACGCCAAACGCCTTAACCGCAAGGTTGAGCGCTTGGGTGACGATCTCATCTCCGAAGTGGTTCAGGAAGCGAATAAGTTCTATATGGAACGTTTGGCCGGTCGAGACCAATGTGCGGTCACTACTCGGCAGACACTCCGTAACATCCGCGACAAGGTGGATGGGCTTAGCTTCCTGAACAGCGCTTTTAACCCTCTGGTCAAGCTGCTCGACCAAACCCTCCGGGGATACGAGCAACATGCCGATGGCCGAAACATCGTTGCGCCTTTCTTTTATCAGGTCGTGGCCGCAGTGCTGATCATGAGCGAGAGGGACCGCATCGAGCAGTATGCCAATGGCTCGATTACTGTAGAGGGCATGGCTAATGACATTGGCGGTTCGGGAGCCCAGATGGGGGACCGTTCTAAAGATGAAAAGGCCGAACAGAAAAGCGATAAAGCCGGTGAGCTTATCCCTGCAACAGAGGGTGGCGAAACCAAGCAGCAACAGGTAGGTGGTACTGAATCTGTTCAATCAGAACAGACTAACAGCGGTGGTAACGCTGTTGACCTGGATGAAGACATCGACAACTTCTTCAAGAGTTTTGCAGAACGAGGCGAGGGTGAATCGGAAGATGAATCCAATGCCGGTGATGTGGTTCGAGAAGAGCGCGTTGATGTTGAGGATGAGCCGGTTTTGCCTGAGGAAACTCCGGTAGAGCAAGAGCCTGTCCAAGAGGAGCCGACAGAGGAGCCTCTCAACCAGGAGCTGCCTAAAACTGACGACGATGGCGACTATTTCTTCTAATAGTCACTTCAACTAAACCGACCCGGAGGGGATAGCCATTCCCTCCAGGGGTGGACTATCTCCTTCCCTACCAGGAGAAAAGATATGTCCAAAAAACGCACCATTTACAGCGCTCTACCAATCGTGGCCGCAGCCTATGGTGAAAAACTCGGTGTCAAAGTCGCCATCGGTAACGATGACGCATACACCGATGGTAAGACCATCGTGGTTCCGAATATCCCCGACGACTATCCTCACATGGATGCTGTCTGGGGGTATTTGGCCCATGAAGCAGCCCATGTCCGGTTTACGGACTTTGGTGTTGAGCGCCGCAGAGGTCTTCATGCTGAGTTGTCCAACGTTTTGGAGGACTGCCGCATAGAACGGGCCATGATGGAACTCTTCCCCGGTACGTCGCAGACCCTGAATGAGGTTGCTCGCTATATGGCTCAAGCTGGTCATTACGAGCACGTCACAGACAAAGAGGCCCCTGCCTCCATTCTGACAGGGTTTTGTTTGTACTGGTTGCAAACCAAGGCTGTAGGGCAATCCGTCCTTCAACCCTATCTCGATTCGGCTACCCCCGTATTCGAGCGCGTGTTCCCTCAGGGTGTTGTTGTTCGGCTGAACGCTTTACTGCGTAAGGCTGTGAACACTAAGTCAACCGCAGAGGTGACATCCTTGGCCGACCAAATCATCAAGATGATCGAGGAGGAAAAGGAGAAAGAAGAGCAAAAGCCCCTGAATGGTCAGGATGGTAACAACCAGCAGAATGCTGGTGGCAACCAACCTCAGAACAGTCAGGGCGGAAGTGGTAACGATCAAAACCAAGGGCCTGATGCCAATGGTGGTGATCAGCAAGGTAAAGACCAGAAGCAAGACGATGCTAACGGGAAATCTGATCCGAAAGGACAGGGCGACCAAGGCAAGTCGGATACTGATGGTGGCAGCAAGGCAGGACAAAGCCAGGCTGGTGGCAATTCTGACGCGGCGAAACAAGACGCGGCCAAAATGCTCCAGCAGGTTCTGAATGCCGGTGCCGGTGATTTGCGTGGTGACGCGCATGATGCACTTAAAGCCGAGCTCAACCGGGTGGCTCAAGATAAGGGGGACAGTAGCTATATGACTGTTCGCTCTGCTGTGAACACCCAGGACAACCCTGCTGTTGGCAAAAGCCTGGTAGGGGATGTGAAGAGCACCACTTCAAAGATAAGAACGCAGCTCTACGGATTGGTCCAGGCCAGCCAGCGAGTTGCTCACCGTAACCAACGATCAGGGAAGCGTGTGGATGCTCGGAAACTACATCGTGTAGTGACGGGTGATACCCGCGTATTCCTCAAGCCGGAAGCCAAGAAACGCCCTAATACGGCGGTTCACATCCTGGTTGATATGAGCTCCTCGATGGCCTACAAGGCCGCCAATGGAAAGGAGCGTCAAGACATTGCGCGGGAAGCGTCCTTGGCTATTTCGATGGCTCTGGAAGCAATACCCGGCGTAAACCCGGCAGTCACCTTTTTTGGTGGCAACCGGAACCAGCCAGTGTTCAGTGTCGTGAAGCATGGAGATACGGTTCAGAATCGGGCCGGTCGGTTTGGGTTCAAAGCAACTGGCGGTACGCCTATGGCGGAAGCTATGTGGTATGCAGCTTTTGAACTCACCAAGACCCGTGAAGAGCGAAAAATGTTGATCGTAGTGACTGACGGGCAGCCTCAAAGCGCCCCGGCATGTCGCTCAGTGATTGACCTCTGTGAACGAAGCGATGTTGAGGTGATCGGCATAGGGGTAGAGACTACCGCAGTGTCAGGACTGTTCCAAAAGAACATTGTCATTGATGATGCGGCAGCTCTGCAACGCACACTGTTTAAGTTGATGGAGCGGTCATTGACTGCTTTTGCAGCTTAACAGGAAGTGAAACGACAAACGGCTATCCCTTCGGGGGTGGCCGTTTTTATTTGGAGAGTCTATGAACCAATTCCATTCATCTTTGGATTTGTATCATCGGAACAAAGGTAGAAGGGCTACAGTGCCGGAGACGCCTTTTTTACTGCTTGCTAAGCGCATTCCTCCGATGTACTGGAGACTGTTCCAGGGTGTTACTTTGGATAGTCGTATGGGATACACAGGCAGGCGGCAGTTCCACAGTCTTGGGCAAGCAATCGACTGGGCAAAGTCATCAGTTGGCGATTCCTGGTCAAATAAGCGCTTTCACAAGCCGGTAGGCCTCGATGTATTGCTGGCCTGTACTGCGAGTAAGGTGCCTGAACATCTGGTCGAAGAACTGAAAAGACGGGGCAGTTGATGCGTCTTTGAGCTTTGCACCCGAAAAGGGCAGTTTGAGCGTTCCTGTTCACACAGCTCTCGTGGAACAATCAAAGTGAGGAGGGAATACCCTCCCACTTTCTCAGAGGCCTTCATTGAGGGTTGCTGAGAAAGTGAATTTTGTCCTCTCTGAGGGCGAAACGTGCGATAGCTGGTCGCCAAAAACAAACAGCATTCAACCTCAGCCTAAGGGCGCACTGCGCCTGACAGGCTCTGTGTGCCCAAGTTACTTTAAGGAGCACACATGTCTCATCTGAACAATCTCAAATCCGTAATGATCTCTCTCGCCGCCGAACATAAGCTGCCTGAAATCTACCAGGATGACATCACTACCGATGTGGAGTCTCTGGATCGATTCGATGGTTTACGTCTGGTCTGGCTGTTGCGGTCTTGCGGCAGCGTATTGGTGCCAGCGGAAGTTGGCGTTAATCCGATCTATATCACCCATTGGTTGTGGTCTAACCACGGTCAACAGGTGGTTCCATTCTCTGTGGATACCCGCACGGGGTTGATTGAAAAAATCGACTTCGAGCAAGCTGAAAAGCTGATCATGCAGATGCCTTGCAACCTCTCTTCATTGCAGAACAAGGAATACTTGGTTGACCAGGTAAACCGAGTGTTGCAACGAGGTTGTGAAATGCGTATCTGGGGTATCTTCGAGTCTCCAAGCTCGGTGGAATCCGTTGGTGGTTGGAAAGAGTGGCAGAGCTATTTCAGCTCTACTGGGAATCGACTGATGGCCGATTTCGTTGGTAAAGCCATTCGATTCACCAACCCTCGATAAATCGCCGTTCAACCATTAACCCTAATTAACCCTATGGGGCTCCGATAGCCCTGAGGGGACGGGGCTCCGCAATCGCAATAAGGAGTCCCTATGAAAAACCTATCAGCTTTGGAAGCAGTTCTTGACTACGACAAACCTTCTCGACGTTTTCTTGATGAGCTCAACGAAAACCAGATGAAGGATTTGTCCGGGGAAATCTTCGCCAAGCTCTACTGGAGCAAGCGTAATCCCCAGTGGTACGAGAAAGACACCAATCGGCTGTTTGCACGACTTCGTTGGGTTCAGCGCATCATCAAGAAGCGCTTGAAAACCGGCAAGGTTAAACCTGAACTGACAGAAAATGGTTCAGTGATGGAGCGCTTCAACTTCCCTTATGGTGACACTCTCGATTTCTTCCATCGGTACTTGCGACATCCCAAATGGGAGGTTGTGTATCAAGAATCGGGGTGCAGTGCCTTTTGGAAAAATGAAGCAACGCTTGAGCTATGCACCTACTGCGAAGGTGATGTGGTCATGATGAAGGCTCCTGATGAAGCAACCTTCTTTCGTGATTGCAATCGCCTTAGCTGGTGGTATGCAGATAACGCTTGATCTTAATCCCTAACCAGGGGCGAACCGGCCCCTGATGGGAGCATGGTGCGCCCCATCTATGATGGAGGACGCCATGTTCAAATCATCAGTATGCTCCTACGAAAACAGGGGGCCTTACGGAAACAACAAGTACCGAGGCAACTGCTCGGGCTTTATCGTTAAAGACTTCATTGAGTCTTACATGAGAAAGCCGAACGGGCTGGTGGCAGACCCAAGTGTTGGGGGTGGCTCTAGCATCGACGTTGCCAATGAACTTGGTGTCCGTTTCAAAGGGACAGACTTGCATCAGGGGTTCAACCTGTTGCGGGATGACTTCCTTTCGTTCCTCGGAGAGCCTGCACACCTGATCTGGTGGCACCCTCCTTACTGGGACATGATCCAGTATTCAGGTAAGCAGTGGGGCGAGCCCAACAAATGGGATATGAGCCGCATGAATTTGCCTGAGTTCGTTGAAGCCCTTGAGCTGGCCGTTATGAATATTCATGACGCCTGTGAGCGAGGAGGGCATTACGGAATCCTCATGGGAAACCTGAGGCGCGATGGGGATTATTTCAACCTGTCCAGCCTTGTGGAACGTATCGCACCTGGGAAGCTGGTGGATGAGATCATCAAAACACAGCACAACTGTGTGAGTGACCGAACTCAGTATTCCGGGAAGCTGGTGCGTATCGCCCATGAAAAGCTGTTGGTGTTTCGTCGTAACGACGTTGCCTCATCGCTCTGTCTTCTTGCTGCCGTACACCGTCGAGCAACCAATATGGTTTCGACTACGTGGAAAGCTGCAATACGCCGAACCCTACAGGGGAAAACGTTGAAGCTGGAGCAGATTTACAAAGAGATTGAACCCTACGCAAAGCATCGAGAGAACAACCACTGGCAAGCAAAGGTCAGGCAAGTTCTTCAAGATGCCAGGTTCTTTATTCGCATCGAGGTAGGTGTCTATGCACTTGCTGAGTAGCCCAACCGGGGCGTGACATCCCGGAGGGGATTGGTCGCGCTCATCAACAACAAAGGAGCGTGACCATGAACGTACAACTTCAAGCCAGCAACAATGTGCTGTTGGCGCAAATCGAAAGCAAAGGCCTCACTGTTGAAACGCATTGTCGCAGTGGCTTTTGTGGCATGTGCCGGGTTCGTCTACTCGAAGGTCAAGTGGCCTATGACGAGACGCCCATCGCATTTGTCAAAGAAGGGGAAGTGTTGGTTTGCTGCGCTAAAGCAAAAACCGATGTGACCTTGGAAATTTAACCCATCCGGAGGAGCCTTTCCTGCGGGTGGGGCTCCTCTATCCATTACGAGGAGAAACACTATGTCTATCAATACCAAAGTTGAACAAATCGCATACGGTCATGCTACCGCTCTAGTGCTCAGTGAACTGGGCCAACAAGAGAATTGGTGCAAGGCTTATGAGTATTTGTCTGAGTGTGTCGAACGGGGAGACGAGCCTGAGGATCTGGTCGTTTGGCAACCGTTTGAGCACTGGGAATGGAAAGACATTCTGGAGCAAATCGAGAGCGAAGCCGAGTCTCTGCTTTCGACTATTAAGTCCGTTTTAGGCTTGGCCCACAAAGGCATCATTCAGTCAGCAATTGACTGCTCTCTGGATTCGGACATGACCCAGCTTGACCTGATTGGAATGGTCGAGCTCGGAAGTGAAATCGAAGATGGGGAGTGTGCTGGAGGTGGCTATGCAGCTTAACCGATACACGGCCAGGGAGTCTGACAAAAGTCGGATACTTCGGACCATCGGCTGGTGCAAGCGCAATCACCTTACACTTGCCGGTCTTCCATACGAGGACAATCTTGCAGGAAGTGACGGGATCAGCATAGAGATCATCACTCCTCCTGGTATGTCGCGGGAAATGTTGGAGCAAGCCGTCAGAGAGGGGTATTCAGAGCGAGATGTCGTAAGGCATCGCATTCTGGAGTGCCCTGTCGGTTGGTTCATGGAAGCTGATGGCAAGGCATTTGATCATGAAGTGTTCCACGATTACGTGGTGGCTCATGGTTATGGCGAACCTTCCAGCGAAGCCTATGAGCTGGCGGAGCGGTGGTTCTGGCAGGGCAACGATTATGCGTTGATAGCTGCGGAAATAGTTGCTCGTGATCTTTGTGTTCGTGATGACGAAGATGAGGACTGATCCTATGGATGCTGTAGCGCATATAGCAGCAGATAACCTTGTACCGGCATGTGGAGGTGCAGAGAAGCCGTTTACCGTTAGTGGTAGACAGTGGCTTTACTGCTATCACCCAGCCAGTGGGAGGCACTGCTACTTAGACCTCGATAATGACCGTCCAGTCTGGCATCGAGGATTTCATCCTGCTTTTCATCCTGAGCTTGAGTTCGCTGATGAAGCTGAGTTGCTTCGACCAGTTGAGCGAAAGCCTGACCATGAAGAGCTGGAGGATTTTTACTTTTAACCCACGGGGCCGCTCTTCCTGATGGGAGACGGTCCTCCATTCTCAAAGGAGAAGACCATGAAAGATCACAGTCAAACGATTGTGTTCCCTGGGAACAATGTTGAATCACTTGCTGAGGCTAACGCCATGTTGAGCGCTGTGTCGGAAGATGCACGTAAAGCCAGCAATACGGAAGACAAACGTGACCTTGAATCGCTTCAAGGCTGGCTGGAAGAGAACATCAATTCTCAACTGGCAGGCGTGAAGTAACTATGACTGTAACCCCACTGGGGGCTTCATGCCCCTGTGGGGGCATGGTGCCCGTAAAAGGAGTCACCATGAATGCAGTGAAGATGATCCAGAAGGAAAACCAGCTTGAGCTGCCGCTTTTCTTCCTGGATGAAGAGCCGAAGACCGCAGAAGTCATTCCATTTGAGCCAAAGCCTGAATGGACTGATGATGAGGTAAGGCAGTTACGTGATGGGCTTTTATGGCATAGCCTTAGAGTCCTTGCTGATGGTCGAGCTGGAAGTGAAATCAAGCAGGAAACGATGGCTTGGGTGATGTCCGATGAGGTACATCCATTCTCATTTGTGGTCTGCTGCGATGAAGCAGGTTACGATCCATCTGGAGTAAGGGAAGGCGTGAAGTCTATCCTAAACCGCTTAGCGCGGGTTAAAGCGGGGGGTTAACCCCCTGCTTTCCCAGTGGCATCGACTTTCACATGTGAAAGTTTGTGCCCCTCGGAAAGCAAGATTTTGCTCTCTGTCGAGAGTGAATAGTGAGGTAGCTGGCCTCCCCAAACAAACAGCATTCTACATAACCCTTGGGGGATCACTGCCCCTCGGGCTGGTGGTTCCCTGACAAACATGGAGCCACAACTATGACTACTCTTGCCAGCTTTGCGAATCCGATTTCTGTTATTCAACGCTCACCAACCAGTGGGGTGTTTGGCACAAATCAGTTCGTAGGAGACAAAGAGGGATTTGTACAAAAGGTGCTCGGAAAGTGGTACTGCAATCCAGGGAATACCATTCCCGTTGAGAGCATGTCCCACCTTGAGCAGGCGGAGAAACTGTATGACTTCTATGTCAAGTATCTCCAAGTGAAAGAAAAGATCTCTGTGAACCTTGGCCGGGTGCTGCATAAGCTGTACAGCACTGGTTCTATCAAGGAAGCAGAGATCGTGCTTGAAGCAATAAAGGCTCAGGCTGGCGTAACAGCTTGAGCAATCTACTAACCCTAAACCGGGTGCATCCGCCCGGTTCGGGACGTGGTGCGCCCCCAAACTATTTGGAGTGCATCATGGAAAAACATAACCTCAAATCCGGATTCAGCATCTATTTCGCTGACGTCCATTTCGAGAAACAAGTCTACGCATTCGGCTCAGGACTTGGCTTCACCTCTGTGATTTACGCCTACTCGCTGGGCCGAGATCCGGAAGAAGCTGAGAAGCTGGCGCTTGAAAAGTACGACTCTGACGAAACGAAGGTGAAGAAGGTGCATGTCAATCTGGCTCGCAGCCAGGACATCAACCGCTACACCTTCCCTGAACAAATGGCTGGCTTTGCTAATGCCATTCAGTCTCACGGCATCGCTGTGAACTGAGAACCACTTTAAACCCATCGGGGCCATTACTTCCCGATTGGGACGGTAGTGGCCTCTCAACCGAAAGGAGAGAGCTCATGGCTACTATCGTAAACACCAAGTTAGGAGAACATCGAGGCAAGAAGCGCGTCTGGCTGGAAGGCCAAAAGCTACTGCGTGAAGGTTACTATCCTGGCATGAAGTATGATCTGGAGCTGAAAGATTCCCAGGTTGTGCTTCGCGTCAAAGAGGAGGGTAAGTTCACCATCAGTAAGCGCGAGCGCAATGGCCGGGTGTCTCCAATCATCGATCTGACCGTGCAGGAGCTTGCTACCGTTTTTGACGGTGTAGAGATGCTCCGCGTGTTCATCCGTAACGGCGCAATTGTGATCTCTGCTCACCATCAACAAGAGCGAGTGATCGAGCGCGTCAACCGGCTTATCAGTAAGCTGGAGAATGGAGAATCGCTTTCGGTATGCAGCCTCTTTCATGGGGGTGGTGTGCTTGATAAAGCGATTCACGCCGGTTTTCACAAGGCGGGAATTGCCAGTGCCATATCTGTGGCCGTGGAGATGGAAGGGAAATATCTCGATTCGTCTTTGGCAAATAACCCGGAGCTTTGGAACGAAGATTCTATTGTTATCGAATCGCCAATCCAGGCTGTGAATCTCAGCAAACGCCCACCACAGGTGGATGTTTTGATGGGGGGCATACCGTGTACCGGCGCGTCAAAGTCAGGTCGCAGTAAGAACAAGTTGGAGTTTGCCGAATCGCATGAGGCGGCAGGTGCCATGTTCTTCAACTTCCTGCAATTCGTAGAAGCGCTAAACCCAGCCGTTGTGCTGATTGAGAACGTGCCTGAGTACCAGAACACCGCTTCGATGGAAGTGATTCGTTCGGTGCTCTCTTCGTTGGGTTACTCCCTACAAGAGCGCATTCTCGACGGCAATGAGTTTGGGGTTATTGAGCGCCGCAAGCGTCTTTGTGTTGTTGCGCTTTCCCACGGGATCGACGGGTTTGAACTTGAGAAGGTTCAGCCTGTTCGCACCAAGGAAAGTCGCATACAGGACATCCTGGAGCCAGTTCCGCTCGATTCTGAACGTTGGAAGTCATTTGACTATCTGGCTGAGAAGGAGTTGAGAGACAAAGCTGCTGGCAAGGGGTTCTCTCGCCAGCTTCTGACTGGCGACGATGAGTTTTGCGGCACCATAGGTAAGGACTATGCAAAATGCAGAAGTACCGAACCTTTCATTGTTCATCCAGAACAGCCGGAGTTGTCTCGCATCTTTACACCGACAGAACATTGTCGAGTGAAAGGGATACCAGAGGAACTCATCCAAGGTCTGTCGGACACTATTGCCCACCAGATTCTCGGGCAATCGGTAGTCTTTCCCGCGTTCGAGGCTTTAGCCCTCGCATTAGGGAACAGCCTGTGGAGCTGGGTTGGAATGATGCCAATCATGGTCGAAGTCGTGGATGAATCACAGCCGGTGATCGGTGGTGAAGACTTCCATTGGGCAACGGCATTGGTTGACGCAAAGGGCACTCTCAAGCTGTCACCGGCAGCGAAAAAACAGGGGATGCCCTTCAACATTATGGATGGTCAATTGGCTGTCTATTCACCTAACGGAACTAAAAAGAGCTGCGGCCATGAGCCTTGCGAATATCTCCCGGTAATGATGTCCGGAGACGCAATCATGGTCACTTCATCTTTGGTTCATTAGTAACTCACCGGGGCAATGCCGAAAGGCCTTTGCTCCGGCCTATCCGAAAGGAGAGTAATCATGAAAATCGAAACTGTTGTGCCTTTACCTCCCGAGGATTCAGGCCTTCAACACTGCATTGCCAGGTTCCATAACCGCAACATGGATTCCAAGCGAAAAGACAAGACCCGTTTTTTCAGGAGGGAGCCGGTTATGATCGTAAACCCAGAGACCAAAGCAAAGGTTCTCCGGTATGCGATGGGCAACCCTGGGAATTTATCCATCACAAAGCTGGCGGTCGCGCTGGATTACGATGCGGTAGATGCTCTGGGTGTTCGTTTTAAAGACACTGTAAATCTTGAGGTTCGCAGAGCCAGGCGCTGGGAAGTCTGGCAGTGGTTCTGGAACCATCCGGATCAAAGTGTCCAACTGTCAATCAAATTGGGCGTGGTTGGCGCTGTGTTGGGAGTCATGGGCTTCCTGACTGGCGTAGCTCCGTACCTCTTGGGATAAACCAATAAAGCCGTTAACGGGCAATGTAAGTCCGGAGACGGCTTGCATTGCTCTCTCGAAAGTGGAGAGTCAAATGAACACATTAGAACAACTTGTAAATCAGAGAGTGCTTGAGGAAGGTCTGAAAAAGGCGAAGCCATTGGCCGCGCAAATGGGGCTTGAATCTGTACCTGATGAGATGCTTGAAATGATCTGCCCAAACTTGAACTACTCTGGGCAGTTTACGCCAGCTCTGTACGCGAGATTTCAAAGCGTAAAGCGATTACTGAAAGAGTTGTCGGAACAAACCTCACCTAAGCACGGGCATATTGTGAAGTTTACCAACCAATATGGGAGCTACGATGAGTCAGCTTTGCTGTTCAAAGAAGGCGACGTCAGAAACCAGAACTTGGTTGCTTGTGTGGGCGGGAAGACGCTAAATCTCGGAGAGCTAGAGCTTCGAGATTATGGGCTCAATATGCACATCGGTTGCGGTGGACCATTTGAGCCGATCTCAGAAGCGCAGATTCAGTCCTTGTCTGAGTTTGACTTCTATGAGACGACCTACAGATTCTGGGGCCAGAATCCATGTGGAAACGGGATGATAGACATCACCGTCCCTATGAAACGTTGGTTCTTGACTGTGTAGCTTCAACCTGAGTGCGCCGAGAAATCGGCGTACCGGCCCCTTAAAAAGGGTAATCAGCGCAGGGGGAAACCCCGCGCTTTCCCAAGCATCTCGGTTTCCCAGGGTGCTTCGGAAAGTGCCTTAGGCGCTCAAGTGCGGTAGCTGGCTGCCAAAAACAAACAGCAAATTATCAACCCTGACGGGAGCACCTCCTGTTAGGGGGGCTCCGTCATAAACTGAACGGAGATATAGCATGTCTAAAAACGTCAACGATGTTTTTTCAAACCGAACTTCTTTGGAATGTACTGTAAATGCAGCGCTGGATCGTCGTATCGGTCTGCGTGTCGGGTTCCCTCATTACAGAGAAGGAGCAAACGGTGTGGTTTGTGAGATCGAAGCAGAGTACCCATTGCTCAACACTCATTCGAGTGTTGCATGGCCCCTGCTCGATGAACTCAACAGTTACACCATCCAAAAAAACCAATCGCTCATTGATCACATTGATAATGCGGTCGCTGAACTGTTGAAACACAAGGCTCGTCTACAGCTTGATATTCAAAAGCTGCAAGACGGTGACATTGATCTGGTGAAACAGGCCAAGCAGCAATACGAAGACAACCAGATGTCGAGTAGCAGCTAGTTCTGAATCGCCACGGATAATCTAGACACTTCCGAGCCGTTGATAATACTGGTTTTCATATTCTGTCGGTGACATCTGATCGCTAGAACCATGCCGACGCTTACTGTTATAAAACATTTCGATGTAATCAAAAATATCGCTGCGGGCTTCTTCCCGCGTTCCGTAGAGCTTTTTCTTTATCCGTTCGCGTTTCAACAACTGGAAAAAGCTTTCTGCAACCGCATTATCATGGCAGTTACCGCGACGGCTCATGCTGCCCTCCAGGCCGTGTGATTTCAGGAACGACTGCCACTCATGGCTTGTGTATTGACTGCCCTGATCCGAATGAACCAGCACCTGTTTTTGGGGATTACGCCGCCATACAGCCATCAGCAGTGCGTTCAGGACAATGTCCTTTGTCATCCGGGATTGCATGGACCAGCCGATAATTTTGCGTGAGAACAGATCAACAACCACGGCAAGATACAGCCAGCCTTCGTGGGTCCTGATGTAGGTTATGTCCGTTACCCAACGCTCATCCGGAGCATCCGGATTGAACTGTCGCTGGAGCCTGTTGGGCGACACGATACTGGCTTCGCCTTTACGTGCTCGCGGGCTCCGGTATCCAACCTGAGCCTTTATCCCGACACGTTTCATCAGTCGCCAGACTCTGTTCACTCCGCACTGTTGCCCGCTGTCCCGCAGATCCAGATGGATTTTGCGATAACCATAGATGCATCCCGATTCCAGCCAGAACTGTTTAATCTGTCCTGTCAGTCTTAGGTCTGCCTGATGGCGTTGTGAATGCGGCTGCTGAAGCCAGGCGTAAAAACCACTGGGATGAACATCCAGCACCCGACAGAGCAGGCGAACAGGCCAGCAACAGGTGTTGTCACGGATAAAGGCGTACCTCAGTCGGACAGCTTTGCGAAGTACGCCGCGGCTTTTTTTAATATGTCCCGTTCGTCGGTAACCCGCTTCAGCTCTTTCTGGAGACGGCGGATCTCGGCCTGAGCATCTGACTGTTCTTTATTAGTGGAAGAATCCGGACCGTACTTCTTTATCCAGGCGTAAAGGCTGTGGGTGGTGATATCGAGACGTGTTGCAACGCTGGCAACAGAATAACCGCGATCAACAACCTGTTTGACTGCTTCAATTTTAAACTCTTCGGGATAACGCTTACCGCTCATGGGCACCTCTCTTTAAGCCATCTTAAATGACTCTGAGGTGTCTGTTAAACCCGTGGCGATTCATTCAGGTCTGATAGCCAGGATTCAATTTTAACCCTACCGGGGTGCTTTCCCGGAAGGGATGGGCACCCTGCTAATCCAGGAGGCCCTATGCAACAAACATTAAACTTTGATCTATCAGAACAACCCATCCCAGTGCTTTTGCGTGGGGATAAGTGGGATTCTGTTTGGTCAGAACTGACTGATAACGAGGATTTGAACTTCGTTGATGCCAGTAGAGGAACCAGTCTGTCATCGTTGATCACGTCATCGGTTGAGTCCATTCACACGGCCTTAATTGATGGGTGGACCATGATGATCGGCTATTCCAGTGGTAAAGATTCTGAAACGGTCTTGCACCTGTTCCTGATGGCCCTGATCCGGGCTGTAAGGAGTGGGGCGACCATCAGCCAGCACCACTTCATCTTGCACACTGACACACTGATCGAAAGCCCAGAGGTAAGGTGGCTGGCGGATCAGAAACTGGCCGAGCTGGAGCGTTTCATTGCGAAGGAAAACCTTCCTCTGACCATCGTTCTAGCAAAGCCTGGGATCTCGCAGAGTTGGACGGGCCGAATCCTTACTGGGAGGGGGTTGCCTACGTTTTCCAACTCCACGGCCCGCCAGTGTAGCCAGGATTTAAAAATCACCTCTGCCAAAAGAGCGAAGGCAGCTTATATGCGAGAGCTTCCCAAAGAGGTTCGACAGAAAGTCTGCCTTTTGCTGGGCAGTCGTGATGCTGAAAGCACTATTCGTGCGGCCAACATTGCAAAACAGCGAGGAAGCTCAGATCGCGTCATTAAGACGAAAGATGGGGGTGAGCTGTATGTGGTGAAAAACTGGTTGGCGAGTGATGTCTGGGAGTTCTTACTATCCGCTGGCATGGGCTCAGCATATCCTCTGCCAAGTTACTTGGAGAGCAATGTCACTACGGCAGAGCTTTACAAGGCGGCAACAGGGGAGTGCGTGTGGTCGGCAACAGAGAAGAAGGCCAGTGACGCCTGTGGCGCTCGCTTCGGTTGCTGGGCTTGCCAGGCTGTTGGGTTGGATAAGTCAATGGAGACGTTGCTTGCCACGGACCCTGAAAGGCATGGCTATATGTCGGGGCTGAACCGCATCCAGCGCTACTTGGCAAAACGCCGGTACGCATGGGAAGACCGCCATCCCGTAGGTCGAACGATTTACGAGGGCGGATACATCAAAATACAGCCGGACGTTTACAGTCCTGTTTTCCTAGAACGATTGCTTCATGTCTGTTGCAGCATGGACTACATGGAGCAAAAGAGAGCTGATGAGCTGGCATACAAGCTGGCTACTGGTCAAGCAGAGGATAACGACTGGAACCGTCGAATGGCAGAGCCACAATTCCGGATCATATCGGAAGAGGCTTTAGTCCATATCGACTTCATGTGGGCCTTCCATCATTTCAATGATAAGCCTTTCCATGCCCTGGAGATTTACCACAGGGTTTGGTCGATGGGTGATCTGGACTTGCTGGAAGACGAGCCGCAGTGTGAAACCGTTCCTCAGTCACCAATTCCGAAGCCATTGTGGTTGAAGGTTGGTCGCTGGGGCGATGGTTCGCTTTCTGATGGCTTGGCCGATCCGTTAGCGGAAATGGCTTACTTTGACGGCGGGGATGACCCGTTGGCAGCGCAAGTGATCAATACCGCAGACGGAAAGAGAAGGGTGGTTTGCTTCGCAGAAGATGATGAAGTGAAAGTCGATCCCGACTCCGCTGCGTTCATCATCTGGAACGAATACCCGCGACTAAGGGAGTCTGTACTAAAGGGACATTATACGCCCGGTAGTGCAGCGCAGTTCTACCTTCGGTTCGGAGCAATCCAGCTTGCGAAAGGAAAAGGCGCTTTGTATCACCGTATGATGCAAAGAGGTCAAACCTACCACCAGATGGGCCTTACAGGGCTACAGACGATGGAAGGAATCCAACAGCGCAAGGATGTCAAAGTGCTTAGCGATGCTAAGTACAAAGATCTGGTGAAGCGAAAAATCAAGGGAAGACTGGCAACGGTACGCTGGTGGGTCAACTTGCACTTAACGTTCAAGTACCATCTGCACCACCGTACTCCGACGGGGTTGTTCATCGAGAAGCAACTTGACCAGGAAGCAATGGAAGAACAGAAACGGCATCAGGAGCGATGGTTTAACTACGTGACTGACGCGATGCTTTGTTACTCCAGCGCATTCTGTATGAGCGTCATGGAAGGGCGAGAGGGGAGCGGAAACGCCAACATTCGTCGTTACATGGCCGCGACCAGAAGGAAGGCTTATACGGCCCTCTGCGAGCTCTTGGACAATACTGACGCCCAGTGGGTGAATGATGTGGTCCAGAGTGCCGTAGGGCAGTATGAGGCGATACAGGCAGCCCTAACCGAAGGTTCCGCGCTTGCTATCTATCTCGACTGGATCAACCTACTGTCAAAACGCCATCCAGCCTCTTTGGAGCGACATGTCAGAACGATGATCAAGGCGGTTCAACGCTTACATCGCCGCGACGACACAGAGTTGCAAAGAGGACAGCAAGGCTTGTCCTTGGCCGCATAAAAAGCCCTCCTTCGGGAGGGCTTTTTCTTTTGCACCCCAAAAGGGCAATTACAGCGTTTTACCCTTTTAGGTGGCTGTCATACTCTTTGTTCATTGTCAGCGCTTGCTGGCTATAACGGTAGCTGGCCCAAAACAGCAATAACCTAACCCCTCGGGAGGAAACCCCTCCTGGGTTCTCTCCCACAAACAAAGGAGAGAAGCATGAGCCTAGACAAGTTAAGTCGGCTGGTGGACCAACAACGAAAGACCCAGGATGAAATCGACAATGAAATCATTCTGGCCGTCAAAGAGGTGTTGGCTACAAACTCAGTCGGTTTAGCCCGTGAGCTTGTTGGGGGTGTCCCGCAAGATCATCCATTCCATCCGTTTTTACTCGCTATAGCTAAGCAGCTTGACCCGAGATAACTAAGTAACCCAACCGGGTACACCAAGGCCCGGTCGGCTTTGGTGTACCTCCAACCAATTTTGGAGGCACTATGTCTAATTCAAATTTCGGCTTTCTAGCTCTGGCCTTGCGCCAACGCCTGATCAAACGCTGGTCACTGATGCACTCTGTTCAACCGGAGTCTGTGTTGGAACACAGCGCTGTTGTTACCCTGCTTTCCTACCTGGCTGGCAATATTGCCATTCAGCAAGGGAAGTCGGTGGATCTGGCAGTCATGCTTGCTCATGCTTCGTTGCATGATGCAGCCGAGGTTCTCTGTTCGGATGTTGTAACACCGGTCAAGAAAGCAAACGCTGTTTTGCAGCGTGAGTTTGAACGACTGGAAAAGGCCGCAGAGGACAAACTCATCCAGACTCTTCCCGAAGAACTCCAGGATGCAGTCGCCATAGCCTTCGCTCCCGGTGGCTATGAACAATCACTGGTTAAGGCCTGTGATACCTACTCCGCTTACATCAAGTGCAAACTTGAGGTGGCCGCAGGTAATGGCCTTGAGTTCCAGGATGCTCTCAGCAAAATGGAACGTGTTGTTGCTCAGGTGAAATCGGACTTCCCGGAAATCGACGCTCTGGACAAATGGTTTGGTAACGGACTCGGCCATTCAGTAGATAAACTGCTGGCAGGGGGTAACGATGACTAATCCAATCCCTGGCGACATCAAGATTAAGGACTTTGGCCGCGACCGGAAATTCCGTTCGGTTGATGAGCTTCAAAGCACTTTGTCAGAACAGTACAAAGGTCAGCATGTCAGCATCGTTTACCCTGCAAAGCCCAGCGGTTTACTCCGCACGGTTTTTGTCAGTGTCGATGATGCTGGTGGCGTGAATCGAACCTATGGGGACCAGTCTCCTGTCGATTTTTCTGCCATCAAAGATGACCTGTATGTACCAAGTGACCTGTAGGAGAGCACTAGCTATGGTGGTGATCATCGTAAACACAGGACACTATGAGTTTATCGGCCTTGGTGAGACCCACGGACAAGCCACAGAAGGGCTTTTGAAACGCTGGGACGAACACTGCGAACGTAATCCGGATGCTGAGTCTGGTTACATGCAGGAGCTGATAGAAGAAGGAAGCGCACAAGTTGTCGAGATGGAGCCCGGCTCCGCCGTAATTTACGGACTTGACGGCTAAGCCTTCTCAACTAACCCACTCGGGCGCATCATCCCGAGAGGGTGTGGTGCGTCCTAACCAAAAGGAATGCACTATGTCTAACTTTGAACAAGCTCTGGAGCGTACTGACGGTAAAACACTGATTCTCAGCAATGGGAGTAAGTGGGCAGGCCAAGACCCGGACAGCATTCAGACTTTACTGGATGTCCTGGGTGACAACGTTCTTGACCCGATGTTTGAGCAGTATCACTGTTATCGCCCATACCCGTTTGAACCAATGGTGAGGACGGGGCGAAATGGCGAAATGTTCCAGCCTTGGCTTGGGGCAGCCTGCTTCTTTGGGAACTTCCTGACCGTCTCTCATGTTTTCAACATCATCACGAAAGATGACGGTGTTGTTGAGGCCTTAACAGAGGCGATCCGGAAGAATATGGCGACTGAACAGTACCAGCAGAATGCCTATGAGCGTTATGCCGGTTGGTTCTACGCTGAAACCAGCGAAGGGTTAAGGCTAGTCTCTCCAAGTGAGGCTGCCGACATCCGAGCTGGCGCAGTTTCAAAGCTGCGTTACCCAAGAAACTTCGAGGTTATGAAAACTGCGGTTCTCAAAGGTCCTCGATTTGATACTGAATTAAACCGCAAGGCTTCTTAACCCAAACATTAACCCCACGGGGGACATCGGTCCCTGAGGGGATGGTGTCTCCCTCTGAAATTAAGGAGATACCAATGATTAAACAGCATTTTCAAAACGAACTGGTTAAGTGTGGATACCCGGATGATCTGACGATTGAGTACAGTCTCGGATACTGCCAGGGGGATGGCGTAGCCTTCTACGGGGATTTGAGCGTTGATGACGTCAAAGCTCTCATGAATCGCCTATTCAGCACTGAGCCCGGCCAAGTGGATGCTGTCAGCCGCGTGAAGAACCTGATGGCACAGAAAGACATTGAGAATATGCTTTCTGTCCTCCGCGAATATGGTTCCTGTGACCTGTCCATTACTCGGAATAGTCACGGGCATCACTACAGCCATTGGAACTGCATGAACATCGACGACAACGTGGACTTCACAGGGATCTTCCCTGATGATGATTCCATGATTGGCACCGGCATTGAAGGGATTAACCAGGATATGGTCGAGCGCTGGCAAGACCTCTGGGAACGCTTTGTGCTGGAGCTGGCGGATGATGTAAAAAGTCTTTCCAAGAAGCTCGAAGCGGACGGGTACTCGCTGATCGAGGCCTCTCCATGCGAAGATGAAGTGGTTTGGGAACGGGCCACTGAAAACTACCTGGTGCGTGTTACTGAACTCCCTGAGCGGGATTTCGATATGGGCCACTGGGATGACGAAGTAAGAGACCAAACAATTTGTTCTATCCTGGAAGGGAAAGAGCGAGTGCTTGGCCTACGTGTTGAGGTACTCTCTCGTGAAAACGAGATTGTCCTGGGTGAAGAGAGTCTGCACGGCTTGACCGTTGCCAGTGATGACAAGAGCTACGCTGGCTACAGACGAGAACTTCTCCGGGGCGCTATCCAGCAAACCAGGGACTTTTTCTCTCGCCACCTCAAAGCGGCATAACAAGGCAGGGGGAAACCCCTGCTTTACTTCCCAAGTCTTCTTACTCATGGTTAAGCCATCAGTAAGCAGATTTTGTCCTCCCTGAGGGCGAAAGCGTGCGATAGCTGGTCGCCAAAAACAAACAGCAAATTAACGTTAATTTATTAATCCCTGCGGGAGTCTATCTCCTGCTGGAGATACCTCCCGTTATTTCTGGAGGTATCCATGAACAAATTCCAAGACTTTAAGTTGGTTTATCGTCAAGGTGGTCGTCGCTTAGAGCGTGTCTTTAAGGACACTCTTTACGCGAATGTGAAGCGTGTCGCTGACTCGTTTCCTCCGACCGTTCTTTGGCGCATTCAGCCAGCGTAAAACTCGGAACCTTAAAGCTCGGCTTTGGCCGTGACCTTTCAATAACCCATGCGGGTACACTTCCCCGCACGGGGTAGGTGTACCCATTAACTTTGGAGTACACCTTATGAACCAAGTAGCTAAATTGGACCTCGCCCAAATCCGTCAACAAGCCATCAATGATGGTCTGCTGGTGGACCAATCTTCCATCGGTAAACAAGCTGGTTTCCTGACCAATGTGGCAGTGACCCCGGCAATTGTCGATGGAGTATTTGGTGCAGATGGTAAGCACTCGGTAGAAGACTTCCTTTTCATGTTTTTGCAGCTTTGTGTTGCTCAAACAAAGGTCGCTTTTACCGACAACAAGAATTGGGGAAAGATTCGTCTTTATTACCCCATGCCCACTGTAGATGGCTTTTTCAAACCCACTGAGGTTGTGATTAAGTCAGATCCTGTAACCGCAGATGTCACAATCATGATGGCCTCGGAAGATGGCACTCATTTGTGCTTGTGATATTCACAAAATTCGCCTCCGTTTCGGGGGCGACCTTTTTAAACCCCTCGCCGGGGAGTTCTCCCCGGCTGGGGAGCCTCCTTGGCACATTCTCCCGGTGTCGGGGTTTCCTTAAAACCCTGGCGACGGGGGTTTAAGGAAGCCTCGATGCTGGGGTTCACGCTAAGGAGAAAACCTATGTCTTACTACAAAGCTGACACCGTTCGTGAAGCTGCAAACGGAAACTGGCTATTCATCCTGGCGGCCCTAGCGCCCCATCTTGAACCAGCTCTCCGTAAACCTGGTCGTCATGTTTCTTGTCCTATCCACGGCGGGAAAGATGGCTTCCGACTGTTCAAGGATGCCCACCTGACTGGTGGCGGCGTATGCAATACATGCGGTGCCAATCATGATGGTTTTGAGCTGCTGATGTGGCTCAATAACTGGGACTTTAAACAGTGCCTGAGCGAGGTTGGTGATTATCTGGGCGTTGAGAAAGAGCAACCCCAGTATCAACAAGCCGCTGCACCGACACGAGCTCCTGTCCAGGCCAAAGCGCCTGTTCAGCAAGAGCCTATGAAGGTGAATAACAAGGTTCTCGATTCCAAGAATCGTAAAAAATCCATTGCCGGTACTCTGATTGCCCACGGTAAAGCTCCTTATGAGCATAACGAAGACAACGAGCTCAGCTACTTTGCCTTCATCCGTGACAAGAGCGGTTTGGAACGCACCATCTGGGGCGTGGATCTTGAAAGAGCCATTGGTGAAAGTGAAGCCAAGTATGGGGATGAGATCGTCATGACAAACCTCGGGCGCGAGCCTGTAACTGTCGTCGTTGAAGTTAAGGACGAGCAGGGGAATGTTGTGAGAGAACAACCTATGCAAACGCATCGCAACACCTGGCTGGTGGAACGTCGCGGCGCTACGGTAACGCAGTTCCGCGCTCGCTCGAACGGTGGTGTTGAGCCGGTGAGTCACCATGTTGAGTCGGCCCCTGTGGTCAACCGCACGGTAGAAGCTCCGGCACCGCAAGTACAACATGCGGCCACACAACCGGAAGAGCAAAGCAGCGAAAACAAGCCGAAAGTTGTTCCGATGTTTCGTGAACAACCTAAGCCTTGGCTGCTTGAGCTCCAAGAAGAAATGGAGAAGAGAATGGAGCGCGAACGCGCTTACAGTGCTCGTCTCCGTGAGAAAATCGAGAAGGTATGGAACGAGTGTTTGCCGTTCTCCAGTCATGTGACTGAGCCAATGCGTCTGTACTTCAAAAACCGCGAGCTTCTGTTCAAGGTTGATGAAGTAGAAAAAACAGACTGTCTGCGGTTCAATCCGGCTATGGCCTACTACGACGAAGATGGCAATGAAGTTGGGAAATTCCCGGCTATCGTCTGCGCTATCCGAGATGTGGAAGGCAACCTGGTAACGCTCCACCGCACCTATCTCACCCAAAACGGTAAAAAAGCCAAGGTCGGCAACGCCAAGAAGATGATGCCCATTCCTGACGGTTTGGATGTCAATGGCGCGGCCATCCGCCTCGGTGAACCGACTGAGGGTATCCTGGGTGTTGCAGAAGGGCTGGAAACAGCCCTGTCAGCTTATCGAGTCACTCAAATCCCGGTTTGGTCAACGGTCAATGCGACCCTGATGGAGTCCTTCGAGGTTCCAGAAGGTGTTCACACCGTACTGATCTGGGCTGACAAAGATAAGTCTGTGACTGGTGAGAAGTCAGCGAACGTGCTGAAAGCCAAGCTGGAGAAGCGCGGCATTCGTGTGTACGTCCTGCTGCCTAAACTCCCGATCCCGCCCAGAGCGAAAGGGATTGACTGGAACGATGTCCTGATGAGTCAGGGAAGCCTCGGTTTCCCGAATGCTCGCTACCTGCGCGATTTCATTGCGAGAAGGAGAGCTGAGTATGGCCGTCATTGATGTCTCGAAGGTTGATACAACGCCTGGTAACGACGCGGTGTGCCCCTTTTCTCCCCCTGAGGGGTGGGAGGGGGACTCTGCGGCCTACGTTGAGCTTATGCGGTCTCGGTATCGTCATCTGATGCACGGCCAGAGAATGATGGTGACAGCCTCCTTCGCAAGAAGGGAGCCTATCCAAGTTACTGGCCCGTTTGCTGATGAAGCGACGAAGATCATTAACTCAATGAAGATGAACAAGGCGAAGCCAACAGCTTTGTCTGCCTAAAACTTTAACCCTGAGGGGGTGTTCATGCCCTCTCGGGCATGATTCGCCTCCTCTTCAACTATGGAGGTAATCATGAAAAAGTTTTTGCGTATTAAGACGTGGTTTGTGCGTCTTTTCTCTCCTGACAAGAAGACTCTGGGAGCTATCGGTGAAGACCTGCGTAAGGTCGCCGTAACAGCCATCGGTGTCGGTATTGTAGGATTGGCTGTATCTGGGGACACTATAACCGTCAAAGAAGCCGGTTTGGTGTTGGTCATTGGGGTTATCCTGTGGATCTATGGTATAATCTTAACCAAGGTCAGCAATTCCTAAGGGGGTCAAATGGACGCTTTCACATTAGGCATGTTGGGGTTGCTCATTTTTTTCACTGTCGTCACTGGCGGCAGTCTGTATCTCTACCATGAGAAACAGAAGGAAAAAAAGCATCACAACGCCTAAAGAGTAACTGCGATAATGAACGTAAAGGCCAGCAATAGCTGGCCTTTTTTTATACTTGCAGTTTGAAGTGTTACATGTCACGATGAAGTTGGTGTGACATGTAACGGTAAAGGTGTTTTTTTGAAAGTATCCAATGAAGATGCTCAGGCTACGGCGATCTATCTCCTCAGAGCTGCTTCGCGCCCAGCTTTCTGGCGTGACGTCCCATTCGATAAGAAACTTGAAGCCGTGGACAGCCTGAACAGCATGGGGCGATCACCATCAGAACTCACTGAATGGATTAATAAATATCTGACAGCAGAGCAAATCAATAAACTCGGGACATCAATTAGGCAACGTCGCAGAAGGGGATATGGTGTTGGTAAAAGCATAACTATAAGCGATAAAGCCCACAGGATTTTGAAGCGGTTGGCAGAAGTCGATGGTTGCAATTTGTCAGAAGTGATAGAGAAACGCCTAGCCCGAGCTTATAAAAATACTTGGGACCACAAATAGAGTGGCACTAGGGGTTGCATTTTTAAAACCCGTGGTAGCATCTAAATGAACCCTAACGAATAGGGGTGCTGGCGGCGATGCCGACCATTATCCCGATAATGGAGAAATAGACCATGATGACACTGACTACTGTCTCGAAGAAAACTTCTAATAATTCAGCCCTTGTATTCTGGCGCGTTGGTACAAAACGGAAAGGCATCCTTGATGTTCGTATTGATTTTGACAACGAGGAGGCAGATCTTTTGGCTGAGCTCGTAGCCATTCGCTATCTGGCGCTGGACAAACAGGTTTTTTGCAGAGAGCCAGGTGCTGGTGCTGGTTACAAGCTGGTGGTATCCAAAGGTGCGATTAAAAAGCTGGCGCTGGGCAAATCCACCAAGGAGTTTGCATTCAAGTTTGCGGCTTGCCTCACTGGACGTTTAAAGGGCGCTACTATTGAAGTTTCGCAGAGCATGGAGTTTATGGATGAGCCGGGTGAGGGCAACGTTGAGCTCCTCGATGTGGACAAGCAAGCCTATACTCAAACCCATGACGAAATCTCTACACCGGCCATTGGTCCCGTCCTTGTTACTCAACATGCCATCGATCAGTATCAGGCCCGGATAACCTCTGGAGACCCTAAAAAACCGTGGGCCTCACTCGTTGGTCGCCTCCAGCATCCAGAGTTACAGGTTCAACCCTTTGACGAGAAAGTGGCTCGCCATAAAGCCAGAAAGTATGGCCGCGTAGATAACGTGGAAGTCTGGGGCCATAGAGATTCCAAGTTCAAGTACCTGATGGTGATCAACGACGACAACCAAAAACGTGTTCTTGTCACAGTGTTTGAGCGAAATGAGTAACCTGCTTCTCATTTGTTCTGAATACACAACCTCTCCAAATCACGTATTCATACCCTAAAAGGGCAAAAACGCAGTCGTTGATAACGACTCTCCCACCTGAAAATAGCTCCAGCATAAAAACTGGAGCTGTAAATGAGATCGAGACCTTCCCTTTTACTGATGCGAAACCTGCGGTCATTGGCCGTTGTGGTGCTCGCAACTTTGCCATGCGTTGCTTTTGCACAATGGCGGGTTGTAGCCGTGAGCACCGAAGTAGACAAAATGCGCTTCAACACCATCATAGACGCGCATTCCTTCATGAAGAATTATCGCTCTGGTGAGGAGCAAGGGAAGGGAACGCCAGTTGGGGATGCGCTTTATCCGGTTGCCAGTTATGGTGATGGCCGTTATGTCTCCAGGATCTGTTTTAAGTATCTAGGTGCTACTGGCGATTATGACCCCACTACCTGCACTGGCGACCCAGCTACGGTCTACTGGCGCTCAACCTATGTTCTGCCGGGTGAGATGGATAAAACACCGTTCCTGGACAGGGATCTCGGCTTACCAACAACGACCATGTGTGTAGGGAACCCTATCCATCTTGGCACCGGCAACAAGTTCCAGGCTGAACTGGATTATCAAAGCGGAGGCTCCGACCCTTTCACATTCACCAGATACTACAATAGCCACCTTCCTGATGAAGAGCTCGGCGGCTGGCGGCATACCTACTCGCGGAGCGTCGAGGTCAACGCCTCGAAGTACGGTGAGAACATGGTTGTCCTGCACCGGCCAGAAGGGCAACAACTCGCGTTCTACAACTCGTCCTCTGTCTGGGTGCCAACATGGAAAACCGATGATACCTTGACGAAGGATGCTACCGGCTGGCGTTACACTCAATCTGACGGGGTAGTCGAGGCCTATGATGAAACCGGACGACTGACCGGCATCGAGAAGCCCAACGGCAATCACATCACCCTGAGCTATCTGAACGGAGAGCTATCCTCGATCACTGACGGCTTTGGCCGCAACATCCAGTTCCAGCATCAAGATGGCCGCATGGTCAGTGTCACCGATCCTGCTGGTGGCAGTATTCAGTACCAGTACAACAGCGCTGGCAAGCTGGCGGAAGTGATCTACCAGGACAATACGAGCCGCAGCTATCTCTACGATGACCCGAATGCACCGGGTTTGCTCTCTGGGCTGGTGGACGAGAACGGCAACCGTTTCGCCACATGGGGATATGATGCTCAGGGGATGGCAGTTCTAAGTGAACACGCCGGGGGCGCAGAGAAGACTCAGGTAAGCTACAACGCTGACGGAAGCGTCTCTGTCACCAACGCCCTCGGCCACGTTCAGCGATATACCTACAGCCGTCACAACGGGATGCTCAAGCCTGATGTTGTTGAGGGTGCGCCGTGTACCGGCTTTGTGGGAGGCAAGGAAACCTACGTCTACGACAGCAAAGGCCTCGTCTCCAGCATTACAGATCGTGCTGGACAGAAGCGCACGTTCACCCATAACGACCGGGGATTGGAAACCACCCAGATAGACCAGGATGGGGGCAAGGTTACGACCGACTGGCTTCCTTCCAAGTCGCTCCCTGCAAAAATCACGGAACCAACCAGGATCACTGAGCTTACCTACGACACTCATCTCCGGGTGATAAGCCGCAAGGTCACAGATCGCAGCTCGGGCGCTTCCCGGACATGGACCTACACCTATGCCCCTGTTGGTACAGGAAAGCCGAGCCTGTTGGCCTCGGTTGATGGTCCGCGCACCGACGTCAGCGATGTTACGACATTTGACTACGATGACCAGGGCAACCTGATCCGGACAACAAACGCGCTGGGGCAGGTGATGCAGTTTGGTGACTACGACGCGAACGGTCGCGCCGGGACCATTCAGGGCGTCAACGGTGTAACCCAAACCCTCACCTATGACGCCAGAGGAAGACTTGTCAGCTCCACTGGACCAGAAGGAACCACGGCCTACAACTATGATGCTGTGGGCCTCCTGAGCTCGCTGACTAAGCCAAATGGTGCAACCGTCAGCTATGAGTACGACGCTGCACATCGGCTGGTGGCGGAAACAGATGCACAGGGCAACCGGCGCGAGCTTGAGCTCAATGACCTCGGGAACCCAGTAGAAGAGCGACTGCTCGATGCGCTGGGCCAGACCCGTTGGATAGAGCGCCGGATCTTCAACGAAATCGGCTGGCTCTCCAGTGTCTCCGACGCCTATAGCAATCAGTCATCGTTTTCCTACGATGTGGTGGCAAACCTGATACAGGAGACCAGTCCCTCTGGTAACACACACTCCTACAAGTACGACGGCTTCCATCACCGGACACAAACGACCGATCCACTCGGGAAGGTCACGCAGGTGCTCTACAAGGATACCGGCGATGTTTACCGTGTCTCCGACCCTCGTTCGCGCCTGACCTACTACAGCTACAACGGCTTTGGCGAAGTGACTCAGGTCCGGAGCCCGGACACCGGCACCACCGACATTACCTATGACGAAGCCGGTAACGTGGCAACGCGCAAGACGGCCAAGGGACAAACCACAAGCTACAGCTACGACGCGCTGAACCGGATCATCGAGGCATCCAGCGGTGTCGCTGGCGAATCGCCAATTCTGTACGGGTACGACGAAGCAACCTCACCATACGGCATGGGCCGCTTGACCTCAGTCGATGATGGCAACGGTGTCCGGAGATATGGCTATACACCCGAAGGATGGTTGGCTTACGAGACCTGGGAAACCCACGGGCAGAGCCTTACTACCCAGTACCAATACGATGGTGCAGGCCTCATCACGAAGATCACGTATCCCAGTGGTCGTGAGGTTTCCTACACCCGTGATTTAGCCGGTGACGTCATCGAGGTGGCAACGACACAAGCAGGCACCACAACAAGCCTGGCAAGCCAGATCGAGCGAGCGCCCTTTGGCCCCGTCACCAGTATGGTCAGATGGAACGGCATTTCAGAAAGTCGCTCTTTGGATCTCAATTACCGAGTCACCGGCATCGACGCTACTAGAGTGCATTCGCTGGTCTATCGGTACACGCCAGACTCGTTGATTTCAGCCATAGACGACAATCTCAGCTCATCAGTCAATCAGTCACTCGGTTATGACGCGGTTGGCCGCATCACCTCTGCTGAGGGGCTCTATGGCGTTTTGGGCTATGGCTATGACGCCACCGGCAACAGGACCTCGATCACGACCGATGGCCTGAGCCAAAGCTACACCATCAACTACATGAACAACTGGCTGGTGAAGACTGGGCAAACCTCCAGAAGCTATGACGCCAATGGCAACCTGACGAAGCAGGGGGCGGATACCTTCACCTATGACAGCCAGAACCGGCTGGTGGCCGCAACGGTCGCTGGAGTGACAGCAGCTTACACCTACAACCATCTGGATCAGCGTGTAACTAAGACCCTAAACGGCCAGACCCGCCTACTGATTTACGGCTTGGCAGGAAACCTCATCGAGGAGCTGGACGCAGCCACTGGAGACGTGCTGGCGGAGTATATCTGGCTCGATGGCACCCCCTTGAGCTTTGCTCAGTCAGGACAGACCTATCAAGTCCACGTCGATCATCTGGGCACCCCGAAGGCGCTAACCGACGCCAGCGGCCAAGTGGTTTGGAAGGCGAGCTACAGCCCGTTCGGTAAGGCCAGCATCACCACTCAGGGGCCGACCTTCAATTTGCGGTTCCCAGGACAGTATTACGACGCGGAGACCGGGCTCCACTACAACTGGCGGCGTTACTACGACCCGAATACCGGGCGTTACATCACCAGTGACCCGATTGGGCTGGCTGGTGGGATTAACACCTATGCCTATGCGCTGAGCAACCCGATAGGCAATGCAGATCCAACAGGGGAGTTTGTGCCGCTTCTTCTGGGGGCTTATGTTGCCATAGACTTTGCCTTGAGCGCTTGGGACGCCTATGACACCTTCAAGACCATCACCAGTGATTGTGCGACCTCAAGAGAAAAGTGGATTTCCGGGGGGCTTTTTGCTGCTGGGATTATCCTGCCTGGCAACTATAAGGCGCTAGGGAATGTTGCGGAACGCGCTTTTAAAAATACGGCTGATGATTTTGTAGACCTAGCCAGTTCCCAGAGACGTAAGCATATTCTTGATGGTGACGCCACTGGTGGAGGGCATCGAGCAGGAACAGGCAAGCCTGGAAAAAGTGAGTTTCCTCAAAGTTGGTCTGATGAAAAAATTATGCACGTCATTTCCGATATAGCTACCGATCCAAATGTTTCTCGAAAGGCTGGGCGCGGTGGTAGGACTATTGCAGAGGCAGTTAAAGAAGGTATTAATGTTCGTGTAATACAAGAATCTAATGGTGATATTGTTTCAGGTTTTCCAACAAACGTACCAAGGAATCCAAAATGAAAAATGAATATAGAGAAATTGAATCCACGCTAGATCTTTTGCTTATGGTGCTGTCTGATTCGTTTTCTGAATCTGAAAGTATAGAAGTGCAAGAATTTATTGATGTGGGTGAGTATGGAATCGCACTAGAAACTATCATTGACATTATTAATGAAGAGTCAAAGAACATAACAAATGAAGCTGAGTTTCTGATTGAAAAAGCAGGGAGGATAATGAATATGGATACTACATCCATTGTAGATAAGATTTCAAAACATATAGATAAATAATAAGATGAAAAAAACCGGTTTAAAATATAGAGCAGTATATCTGCTTGGATTTCCGTTAGCTGGAGCCTTTATAGGAATTGCAGTGTTCGCTTTATTAAATTATGTGAATGGGCCTCTAAGCAAATTCGCCTTATATCTGTCCGTTGGTGTTTGGGGGGGGTATGGAGTGTTCTCAGGAATCTATGGATACTTAAATCTAAGGAAAATATTAAAGTTAAAGAGAGCTAATGAGGAATCCAGGGATTAAATACGGCTCACATGGTTCTGCTATTGGCGCAGCATTGGGGACGGCTTATGGAAATCAATAACTGGTTTGATTTTATTATATACACAATTTATTTCTTTGGGGTTGTGATAGTTATCCTTCCTACTGGGGTTATCTTTCTTTGGTTGACATTGAAAAATCTAGTCAAAATGAGAGCCCCGAGATACGAAAAAAAGCACTACAAGTATTTCTCTGCAAGAAATAGATTTGAAGTGTGTGTTGCAGGTGTTTTTTCTGTGGCTTTTTCTGTTTGGTATCTGTTTTTTGCCAAAGGGGGAAATCTGTTTCTTTATCCGTCAGAGGTAATGAGATTTTTTTCAGGCGGATGATAGTGTGGATCAGGCTCTGGCGTTGGCCCAGCCGCCGCCAGCGGCCAAGTGTTTGGAAGGCGAGCCATCATAGAGTCAGTAGAGAGAGATACTTTTGGAAATCAATAGTATTATGATTGGTACAAATGAGTTGTAGCTCCATATTTTAAAGGGGGATTTCAGAGAAATGAAGAATAAGAAGGTAATAACTTTGATAATGGCCGCAGCCGCATCATGCTCGTCAGTCTATGCCGCGACATTACCGACCAGTGAGGTAGACGCATACATACTTGCGATGAACACCATGTCACCTATCACTGCAAAGTACACCATCCAGTACAAGCAAGCGGTTGAGCAGAAATGCAATACAGCCCTGAGCGTTGAGCAGCTCAACTCAAAGGCATTCACCAATGTTGTCCAGGCAATGGTGAGTAGTGAGACCGTCGATAGAATGGGGCTTGATGCTGCTGGTGGATCACTCCAGGATACCCTGTCTGTGATCGGCAAGAACGTCACATGCAGTGACCTGAACGCGCCATTTAAAGCACTCTTGGATGATAAGGACTTCACCAGAAAGCATCAGCACCTATCGAAGGTGCTGCATACTTGGAATGAAGTTGTTTCTCAAAGCAAACCCTGAGTAACAAAAAGGAGCCTAACTGGCTCCTTTTTTAATGGGGATGATGTTACGTTCGTGGACGTTATTTTCACTCGGGATATGTAACGTTGAAAAAGGCGTACCGACAAGAGAGTGGTCACATAGCTCTCCATAATAGATGAGCGACAAAATCTCTTGCTCGTTGATTTTTCCCACCTTAAAAAGGTAATTGATTATTGCTGTATCCAGTAGGTCGTGACACCCATTAAGCAGATCCACGATATTGGCCGCAGCTTCATTTTCCTCTCCGTCATCTCGACCGGCTAATACTGATTCAACCCAAGCCTCAAGGCTCGGATGTCCCTCAGCGAGCTCTATTTGACGGCACTCGTTCTCGATCAACCCTGTGATTGCTTCGTTGAGCGTTCCGCCATAAGTCGGCATGTTGAGAACAACTCCAAATCCGGGGATTTCTTTTTGGATTGGCTTCGCATCCTTGGGAGCTGATTTCAGCCACAGGAAAAACCAGATCCCAGAGCTTATGTCTTCCGGCTTGACCTGGTTGGCCGCAAGGAATTTGGAAACCTCGTTACAGATGATGCCATCTGGCGCTGCCATCTCGTAAATACCCGCCATCAGATCTTCAAGGCTCTTATACATATTATCTCTCGCACCTGTACATGATGTTTTCACTATCGTTGTTAAGCGTTTTTTCAGCAAGTATGTTCCAGCGAGACATCTTATACCATTCCATCCAAATCTGTAAAATTACCGTATTACCGTAATTATGATAATTACGGTAAATAAATTTGAGTTCCTCTTGCTGTTGTTCTACTTATTAAAATGTATCTTTGAAAAAGTAGAGTTTTTGGAATAGGATAGGTGGTGCTGAATGCCCACTTTTTACAAGGAGCGCGACCAGTGATTTTTGATGTAAGAGCGACCTTTGAAGTGGCACTCCAGACGGACACCCACCTGGTACTTATCGATCTGGATCAGGGAGCATCAGTTACGAACGATGCTGATGCAGTGATCGCCTGGTTGGCCGCAAACCTCGAAGGTGGAATTGGAAAACGTAAGGTGTACTACCGGGACACCGATGGACGCTTTGATGAGCTCAAGGTTAATGCCGGTGCTTTTGCCGGATTTGCACCTTGTAGCGAAGGCCAGCAGACCACCTTGGCTGGGATGCTCGGCCAGTAACTTTGTGTGGAGAACTCGATGTTAAACAAAAACAAATTTGAGAAAGTTTTAAAGAGAATCCTCGATAAGAACTTTGAGCGCTGCTCTATTTGCAGGAAACCATTCCCTGGACCGTGCCATACTTTTGCTGGTTTGGATTCGGACAATAAAGTTCAGAACGTAGGTTCTTGCTGTCGGACCAGTATTGTGGACTTGCGGCATGGAGGTGTGTATACGACCGCTCCTGTAGATACTCAAGAGGGGCAAAGTCAGGCGCGTGAGCTACTCGCAACACATCCTTGTAAGGGGATGATGGGACATGCTTAGCAAAAAAGTCTTTTTCATTAGTCAAGCGGAGGCCGAAAGACTGGAGCCGGTTCCCGGTGCGGCCATGATCTCCATAACTGACCCAGACAAGTCCCCTGCCGCTCTCGGACAGTGGGGGCAGTTGTACCGCGATAGCTTCTATGACGGCGGCTATTCTGAGAACACCATCCACACGATGAAGGCAGCGTTCCGGATGAATTACGCCTCTTACATTGACTCATCCCAGGCTGAAAAGCTGTCCACCTTCCTGGATGGATTGGTTGGTAGCGGTATCGATCAGATCTTCGTTCATTGCTATTACGGAGAATCCAGAAGTGGCGCGGTAGCGCTGTACCTCCAGAACAAACATGGATTCACTCCGAATAAGCCGATCACCAAGCCCAACCGAACAGTTTACGAATTGCTGTGCAATCCAACCAAGTTTGAACCACTGATGCAAAGCTACGAAACGCAACATATGGAGGAGGAACTACCTCTTCACCTCAAAATATGGGATTTTCTTCTCGTTGCGGTCGGGCTTAGGAGGTAACTTTGCACGACACAAACAATGACAAGGAAGAGCTAGTTTCACATGCGAAAGTAAATGTTCCGGCAGAACAAAGCATTCGCGGTGAACTGTTGCCGTCATCGAGCTCGCTCCGGAACATCCAGGACAACCCCGCCGTCGCCTATCTGGTGAGCCTCGGGTCAAAGCGAAGCAGGCAGACCATGAGCTCATTCCTCAACATTGTCGCCAAGATGATCGGGTTTCAGAACCTTCGTGACTGTGCATGGAGCTCAATGAGGCGGCACCACATATTGGCGGTGCTGGAAATGCTGGGGGATGCAGGGAAGGCTCCGGCAACGATCAACACCTACCTGTCAGCGCTCAAAGGGGTGGCTCTTGAAGCCTGGACGATGAAGCAAATTGATACGGATAGCTTCCAGCACATTAAGCAAGTCCGTTCAGTACGTGGATCTCGACTTCCTAAAGGGCGGGCACTTGAACGCCATGAGATTCGCAGCCTCTTTTTCACATGTGAAAGTGATTCAAGCGCCAAAGGGCTTCGGGATGCGGCCATTCTCGGGGTGCTCCTCGGGTGTGGCTTGCGCCGCTCGGAAATCGTTGCGCTGGACATGGGAAGCATGATCTACAAGGACCGCGCTCTCAAGGTTCTTGGCAAGGGCAACAAAGAGAGAATGGCGTATGTGCCTGGTGGCGCATGGAAAAGACTGGATAAGTGGGTTGAAGAGGTTCGAGGAACGCATGAAGGGCCTTTATTCCCGAGGATCAGGCGGTTTGATGATGTGACTGGAGAGCGGATGTCGGATCAGGCCATCTACCACATCTTGGAGACCAGAAGAGTTGAAGCCGGTCTGGAGATGTTTGCGCCCCATGACCTGCGACGCACCTTTGCCTCCTCGATGCTGGATAACGGTGAGGATATTGTGACCGTGAAGGACGCAATGGGCCACTCAAGCATTGCAACTACCCAGAAATATGACAGACGCGGCGATGAGCGTTTGAAGAGAGCGAGCCAACGCCTCGATATAGCGGATTAACAGCATGAATGATGAAGAACTCGAACTTGCCAGAGCCGAAGCCATGAAAGCCGATAGGTGCTTTTCAAAAGGACGGCTCAGGGACGAATTTCGGATGAAGCCTAAGCCAGGAGTAGAGCCAGTTTCGTTCTACAAAAACGGGTATGGTGGCCAATTTGGAGTGTACCGGATAGCAGATTGCCAACCAATGCGGAGAAGGGGTTGTTCACCGGCATCACAAAAGCAAATAAGGGCGCAATCCATCCTTTCGGTCAAGGCAAGAATGCGTAGCAACCTGGCAAAGGCCTCTGTCATGGCACAAAGGTGGGTCGCTCTGGAACCTCTGGTTCTCGATACCGAGACGACCGGACTTGGTGAAAGAGACCAGGTGATCGAGCTGGCTGTTACTGACATCAGAGGCGCGGTTCTCCTCTGCACCAGATTACGGCCAACCGTGGAAATAGACCCTCAGGCAATGGGTGTTCATGGCATCACCGAGACTGAGCTGTCGAATGAGCCTACGTGGACTCAAGTTGCGCCAGCTCTCGCCCGGCTTTTGTCGGGCCGTCATCTGGTGATATTTAACTCCAGTTTCGACAGTAGGATGTTGAGGCAAACAGCCAGTGCATTTGGAGACCAACTCTCTTGGTGGCAAGAGCAGAACTGTCTGTGCGCGATGAAGCTGGCGGCTGATGCCTTTGGCTCAACCAACCGGCACGGCACAATCTCACTTGCGGATGCCACCTGCGAGGCAGGTGTGAGCTGGAAAGGTCGAGCCCATTCAGCAGCGACCGACGCTATTGCCACCGCCGACTTGGTGACAGAGATAGCCAAAGTCCAACGTGACCTCGTGGTCCAGCTCCAGGAGCTTCAAAGCAAAGGTAATTTGGAATGACAGAACAATCCTACGGCGAAAGTCTCAAATTTTTCTCAGACTGGCAGAAGGACCCCGCGAAACGCACCGGCCTGAATGTGCAACACACGCTAACCAGAGGTGAATATCCTACGGTCAGCATCGAGATTGCGCCGATCAGGGCATCGGGGTCCAGCCCAGACTGGAAAAGCAAGATCACGGTGCAGCTCACTCGCGGCGAACTGACGGCGTTTTGCAGCGTTCTCTTTGGTTTGCGTAGCAAGGCTGAGGGTTCCTATCACGGCGACGCGAAGAATAAGAGCTTTGCGGTTTACAACAACGGCAAGGCCGGTGTTGCGATCATCCTTAGTGAGCGAGGAAACCAGCTCCAGAATTTCATCAATGATGACGACCGAATGGAGCTCGCAGTCTTCGCAGTTCGCCAGCTTTCCAACGCATGGAAAGTTACCCCTTCTGATGCCATCGCGCTGCTACGCCAATCAGCGTGGATGGACCGAAATTTGTCCTAATCGAGCAAATCTAGGCACTCTAAAAGTCGTCCTATAACCACAAAGTTAGACCATCATGCAAAGTGGGGTATAGAGGGTGCCAGCCCCACCCCAGCAGTCCCCCTCAGGCACATTTCTGGCTTGCCCCGCGCTTTTCTTCTTTCTCTCTTTTTCTCTCTTTTTCTCTCTCTTTCTCAATCTAATCTCACACACGAAGGTCAAACAGGGCACCCGCCGACGCGAAGCGGAGGCGTATTCTTGCCCCTCCCCCTCGTTGCATGATGGTCTAAATCTGTCTACTATGTAACCAATGAACTGTTAGAACAAACCCACACATAGGCGGCAGCATGGCTAAAAACTTCATATCAGAACAATTCTCGGCCATGTGCCGCGACTTAACGAACCTGTCCTCTCTTATCAAACGACTACCGCCACGGTACGCAAAAGTTGCGGCCATCCCTCCTACCGGAAAAGGAATGGAGAACGAGCCCGTCAACAAGATTGTCGTAACTGAACAAACTGGGCGCGAAGCTCTTGAGCTGGCAGCGCACAGCTACAGAGATCTTCACATCAACCCAGACTATTCGCAGAAGTCTGCCAGGCGCACCGTGGGGGTACTCTGGTTCTCCCCTTCCAGGATTGGTGTAGCTGACGAAATTGCGGCGACGGTTGAACGCATCAACGCGGCCAAAGCTGGTATCGAGGAGTTCATTATCTCGACGTACCCCACCAGGCAAGAGAGGTTTGAAGCACTTCGAGCGGACTGCCCTGGTGTCATGACTCTCCACCTTTACAGACAAATTCGGTGCTATACCAATGGCGACATCGACTCTATCCGCTTCACCTGGCAACGGAAGGACTCCTTGAAGAAGCCCGTAAAAGAGGAGCTTTTGCAACGCATCAGAGAGGAGCTGGAGCGATCTGGGCCAGACTATCAACTTCCCCTGGAGCAGCTTATCCAGAAGATCGCCAGCACCCCGGAGCCTTATCTCCGGGAGCGAAGGGAAGTAAAGGTTCAACCGGTGGCAAACGTCATGGCCGCAGGGGTACTCAAAACCGTTACCGCGCCAATGCCCCTGATCGTGCTCCAGGATAAGGATGTTCAGCTCAAATTGCTTCGTAACTTTGACGCCTCAGAACAACGCAAAACTCGATCTGATAAAGCGGCATCGGAAATCCTTGGCACCTTCGGTGGAGTCACTATCGAATCCTTCCCTGGAGGGGGAACCGCAGAATTCGGAAAAAATCGTACGCTAAGCTAACGGTGTTCTCGTGACAGCTCTTTGACTAGGCTTTCTAAGGCCATTCTGATAGCCCTGACTTCCTGAAAAGCCATGGCTAAAATTTGTGCGGCTAAAAGGGATAACCGATGGTAAAGTAAGTTATCCCTGTCGAGATACTGAAAAGCGTTATCCTCGTTTTTCCCAAAACTGTTTTGCCAGTTCGCTCAGAGCGCTAGTTAACTGAGCGACAGATTTCGCACTTTGCAAATTATTCTGCCCGGTCTGTACATTGGTATCAGCAGCATCGCGTATATTGATAATACTGCGGTTTATGTCTTCACTTACTGCTCCCTGCTGCTCGACCGCAGTCGCTATTTGCGCGTTCATGTCGGTAATTTCGTTAACGCGTTGGCCAATTCCATCAAGAGCTGTAGCTGCTTCCTCTGCGTGAGCTACACTCGTGTGCGCTTGCCGACTACTTTGCTCCATGACTGTAACAGCGGATTGCGCTCGCTCTTGTAGAGCGCTGATCATGCTTTGAATATCCGTTGTCGATTGCTGTGTGCGAGCAGCAAGACTGCGAACCTCATCGGCGACAACAGCAAAACCACGCCCCTGCTCACCAGCACGCGCGGCCTCAATTGCTGCGTTGAGTGCCAACAAATTCGTTTGCTCGGCGATCCCTCGTATAACGTCAAGAACTTTTGATATCTCGTTACTTTGACCTTCAAGCTCATGAATAACCTGAGTGGCTTGCCTAATTTCACCTTCAAGGGCAGTGATTGACTGGCTTGTGTGGGCTACCAGACGCTGGCCAGATGCCGTCTCAGTGTCTGCTCTTCCGGCCGCATCTGCAGCATGCTGTGCATTGCTCGCAACCTCTTGAATGCTTGCCACCATTTGGTTTACTGCCGTTGCTATTTGATCTGTCTCTGCCTGCTGCTCAACTGTAAGTACATTGCTTGACTCAATATCCTTTAGTAGGCCTCGGGTGTGTTCGCTAAGCCGATTTGATGCATCACCTATGCGACCTACTATGGCGCCTGTTTCAGCTTGCATCATTCGTAAAGCAAACTCTATTTGGCCAAACTCATCGGTGCGCCCAGTGTAGAGGGATTGACTTAATGGGTTATTGGAAATATTCCTGGCTCTTTCAACCAGTCTTCCAAGAGGAGAGAGAATAGCCAAAACACTAACAGAGCTTAAGCTTCCTGACATTAAAGTGGCTAACACCTAGATTCTACGTCAGTACTTCAAAAAGCATAATCAAAGCCTTGATAAATATGCATTCCTTCGAAATTCAGCTTTCACCCATTGGGTGAAAGAAAAGTGCTCAAAAATATGTTAAATTATCAGCTTTTATGACTCGATATATGGTAAAATAATAGTAAGAAAAGTAGTAAAAAGGGGTTCTAATTATGATTAATAAAATTGATTTCAAAGCTAAGAATCTAACATCAAATGCAGGTCTTTTTCTGCTCCTTGAGAATGCAAAAAGCAATGGGATTTTTGATTTTATTGAAAATGACCTCGTATTTGATAATGACTCAACAAATAAAATCAAGATGAATCATATAAAGACCATGCTCTGCGGTCACTTCATTGGCATTGATAAGTTAGAACGTCTAAAGCTACTTCAAAATGATCCCCTCGTCAACGAGTTTGATATTTCCGTAAAAGAACCTGAAACAGTGTCACGGTTTCTAGGAAACTTCAACTTCAAGACAACCCAAATGTTTAGAGACATTAATTTTAAAGTCTTTAAAAAACTGCTCACTAAAAGTAAATTGACATCCATTACGATTGATATTGATAGTAGTGTAATTAACGTAGAAGGTCATCAAGAAGGTGCGTCAAAAGGATATAATCCTAAGAAACTGGGAAACCGATGCTACAATATCCAATTTGCATTTTGCGACGAATTAAAAGCATATGTTACCGGATTTGTAAGAAGTGGCAATACTTACACTGCAAACGGTGCTGCGGAAATGATCAAAGAAATTGTTGCTAACATCAAATCAGACGATTTAGAAATTTTATTTCGAATGGATAGTGGCTACTTTGATGAAAAAATTATCGAAACGATAGAATCTCTTGGATGCAAATATTTAATTAAAGCCAAAAGTTATTCTACACTCACCTCACAAGCAACGAATTCATCAATTGTATTCGTTAAAGGAGAAGAAGGTAGAGAAACTACAGAACTGTATACAAAATTAGTTAAATGGGAAAAAGACAGAAGATTTGTCGTATCTCGCGTACTGAAACCAGAAAAAGAAAGAGCACAATTATCACTTTTAGAAGGTTCCGAATACGACTACTTTTTCTTTGTAACAAATACTACCTTGCTTTCTGAAAAAGTAGTTATATACTATGAAAAGCGTGGTAATGCTGAAAACTATATCAAAGAAGCCAAATACGACATGGCGGTGGGTCATCTCTTGCTAAAGTCATTTTGGGCGAATGAAGCCGTGTTTCAAATGATGATGCTTTCATATAACCTATTTTTGTTGTTCAAGTTTGATTCCTTGGACTCTTCAGAATACAGACAGCAAATAAAGACCTTTCGTTTGAAGTATGTATTTCTTGCAGCAAAAATAATCAAAACCGCAAGATATGTAATCATGAAGTTGTCGGAAAACTATCCGTACAAGGGAGTGTATGAAAAATGTCTGGTATAATAAGAATATCATCAATAAAATTGAGTGTTGCTCTGTGGATAACTTGCAGAGTTTATTAAGTATCATTGCAGCAAAGATGAAATCAATGATTTATCAAAAATGATTGAAAGGTGGTTGTAAATAATGTTACAATGTGTGAGAAGCAGTCTAAATTCTTCGTGAAATAGTGATTTTTGAAGCTAATAAAAAACACACGTGGAATTTAGGGAATACTGATGTAACACGGATTGACCGTATTGGGAGTTTGAGATGGTGACAAAGAGAGTGCAACGGATGATGTTCGCGGCGGCGGCGTGCATTCCGCTGCTGCTGGGCAGCGCGCCGCTTTATGCGCAGACGAGTGCGGTGCAGCAAAAGCTGGCGGCGCTGGAGAAAAGCAGCGGAGGGCGGCTGGGCGTCGCGCTCATCGATACCGCAGATAATACGCAGGTGCTTTATCGCGGTGATGAACGCTTTCCAATGTGCAGTACCAGTAAAGTTATGGCGGCCGCGGCGGTGCTTAAGCAGAGTGAAACGCAAAAGCAGCTGCTTAATCAGCCTGTCGAGATCAAGCCTGCCGATCTGGTTAACTACAATCCGATTGCCGAAAAACACGTCAACGGCACAATGACGCTGGCAGAACTGAGCGCGGCCGCGTTGCAGTACAGCGACAATACCGCCATGAACAAATTGATTGCCCAGCTCGGTGGCCCGGGAGGCGTGACGGCTTTTGCCCGCGCGATCGGCGATGAGACGTTTCGTCTGGATCGCACTGAACCTACGCTGAATACCGCCATTCCCGGCGACCCGAGAGACACCACCACGCCGCGGGCGATGGCGCAGACGTTGCGTCAGCTTACGCTGGGTCATGCGCTGGGCGAAACCCAGCGGGCGCAGTTGGTGACGTGGCTCAAAGGCAATACGACCGGCGCAGCCAGCATTCGGGCCGGCTTACCGACGTCGTGGACTGTGGGTGATAAGACCGGCAGCGGCGACTACGGCACCACCAATGATATTGCGGTGATCTGGCCGCAGGGTCGTGCGCCGCTGGTTCTGGTGACCTATTTTACCCAGCCGCAACAGAACGCAGAGAGCCGCCGCGATGTGCTGGCTTCAGCGGCGAGAATCATCGCCGAAGGGCTGTAACTGGTTTTGTTGAATAAATCGAACTTTTGCTGAGTTGAAGGATCAGATCACGTATCTTCCCGACAACGCAGACCGTTCCGTGGCAAAGCAAAAGTTCAAAATCACCAACTGGCCCACCTACAATAAAGCCCTCATCAACCGTGGCTCCATAACTTTCTGGCTGGATGATGAAGCTATTCAGGCCTGGTATGAGTCAGCAACACCTTCTTCACGAGGCAGACCTCAGCGCTATTCTGACCTTGCCATCACGACTGTGCTGGTCATTAAACGCGTATTCAGGCTGACCCTGCGCGCTGCGCAGGGCTTTATTGATTCCATTTTTTCTCTGATGAACGTTCCGCTACGCTGCCCGGATTACAGCTGTGTCAGCAGGCGGGCAAAGTCGGTTAATATCAGTTTCAAAACGCCCACCCGGGGTGAAATCGCACACCTGGTAATTGATTCCACCGGGCTGAAGGTCTTCGGTGAAGGCGAGTGGAAAGTCAAAAAGCATGGCCAGGAACGCCGTCGTATATGGCGTAAGCTGCATCTGGCAGTTGACAGTAAAACACATGAAATCATCTGCGCTGACCTGTCGCTGAACAACGTTACGGACTCAGAGGCCTTCCCCGGGTTAATCCGGCAAACCCACCGGAAAATCAGGTCAGCCGCCGCCGATGGAGCTTACGATACCCGGCTCTGTCACGATGAACTGCGGCGTAAGAAAATCAGCGCGCTTATCCCGCCCCGAAAAGGTGCGGGTTACTGGCCCGGTGAATATGCAGACCGTAACCGTGCAGTGGCTAATCAGCGAATGACCGGGAGTAATGCGCGGTGGAAATGGACAACAGATTACAACCGTCGCTCGATAGCGGAAACGGCGATGTACCGGGTAAAACAGCTGTTCGGGGGTTCACTGACGCTGCGTGACTACGATGGTCAGGTTGCGGAGGCTATGGCCCTGGTACGAGCGCTGAACAAAATGACGAAAGCAGGTATGCCTGAAAGCGTGCGTATTGCCTGAAAACACAACCCGCTACGGGGGAGACTTACCCGAAATCTGATTTATTCAACAAAGCCACGCGCTGGACACACCACGATGACAGCGGTTTTATCCCTTACGCCATCACCACCGGCCTTGATTACGAGGCGATGACCGAACAGCGCAAAGGCTATGAGAACTTTGTTTATCAGAACGGCGTTTACGATCTCGGCACCAAAGGTGATATGCGACGTAACGAACGTAACCTGATGTGGAACCTCGATCCCTACATTCAAACGCACTGGCAGCTCACCTCAGCCCTGGGGCTGGACGCCGGGGCGCGCTATAGCTCGGTATGGTTTGATTCCAACGATCGTTATGTTGTAGGTAAAAATGGTGATGATAGCGGCGAAGCGAGCTATCACAAGTGGCTTCCGGCGGCAGCGCTGAAGTATGCCATGACGCCGCAGTGGAACGTTTACCTCTCTGCCGGGAGGGGATTTGAAACGCCGACCATTAACGAGCTGTCCTATCGTCCCGATGGTCAGTCCGGGCTTAACTTTGCTCTGCAACCGGCCACTAACACCACCGTTGAAGCAGGCAGTAAATGGCAGGTGGGCACCGGGATGGCGAGCCTGAGCGTCTTCAATACGGACACGAAAAATGAAATTGTCGTTGCCGCCAGCGACAATGGCCGTACGTCCTATCAGAACGCGGGCAAGACGCGCCGCCGCGGGGTCGAACTGGGATGGGATCAGCAATTTGCGCCCGCCTGGCGCGCCAAACTGGCGTGGACGCTGCTGGATGCGACCTACCGTGAAAACGCCGGCGATGCTATTCAGAGCGGCAATCGGATCCCGGGGATTGCACGTAATAGCGCCTATGCCTCCTTTGGCTGGGTGCCGGAAGAGGGATGGTACGCTGGCGCTGAAGTCCGCTATATGAGCGATATTCAGGTCAACGATGCCAATAGCGAGCAGGCTCCAGCCTATACGGTGACGGCACTGAATACCGGCTATAAATATGTGCTAGATAACTGGACCGTCGACCTCTATACGCGCGTTGATAACCTGTTTGATAAGCGCTACGTCGGCTCTGTTATCGTCAACGAGAGCAACGGACGCTATTATGAACCGGCGCCGGGCCGTAACTATGGCGTTGGGCTATCGGTCAGCTATCAGTTTGATTCGCTGTAACAATACGGCTGCCGGAGAGTGCTATTGAGGTGAGGCTCCGGCAGCGGGTAAAGGCGTTGATTCCTGGTAACAATAAGCTGCTTATTGATGTATCAGTAAGCATGCCGGCAGCCATTGCGCTTGATATAATACTACCCCATATGAGCAAGAGTATTTTCACGGAAAAGCTAGCAGCCAATTTCGGCCTCGCGGCCTTCCCGCTTCTCAATTGAGCATATAATTTTTCCGCAGCCAAAACCTGCTCAGGTTCAGGCTTGGTCCTTACAGACTGGTATTCAACAATCGAACCATTCTTAGCTATTGGCGTTACATAAGCACTTACCCAATAGTGGTCGCCATTTTTACAGCGATTTTTTACTAGCCCCATCCATGAGCGGCCAGATTTTAATGTACTCCACATATGCTCAAATGCAGCAGGCGGCATATCTGGGTGTCTTACGATGTTGTGAGGCTGGCCTAATAGTTCTTCCTCAGTGAAACCACTGATTTTAATGAAGTCAGGATTAACGTACGTGATATGGCTTTGAGGGGAGGTAGTCGAAAGAATATTGGCATCTTTTGGGAGTTCTAAGTTTCGACCCGTCACTGGTAAATTCTGGCGCATAAGAACCTCAAGGGTTGGCTGTTTTATTTTATTGTTTTCGGCATTAAGCCCAATTTCTTGAGCGTTACGATAAAGCTAGCATGGAAACGATAGGTGCAAGCAAGTTAAGGGTTGCATCGCGCATGTCAATCTAGGCTATACCCTAACTTGATGTCAGGCAGGGCCGCGCCGCTTGTCATTTTCAGAAGACGACTGCACCAGTTGATTGGGCGTAATGGCTGTTGTGCAGCCAGCTCCTGACAGTTCAATATCAGAAGTGATCTGCACCAATCTCGACTATGCTCAATACTCGTGTGCACCAAAGCGAGGTGAGCATGGCGACGGACACCCCACGGATTCCAGAACAAGGCGTGGCCACTCTGCCTGATGAGGCTTGGGAGCGTGCGCGCCGTCGTGCGGAGATCATCAGTCCGTTGGCGCAGTCGGAGACGGTCGGGCACGAAGCGGCCGATATGGCGGCTCAGGCGCTGGGCTTGTCTCGGCGCCAGGTATACGTTCTGATCCGGCGTGCCCGGCAAGGCAGCGGCCTCGTGACGGATCTGGTGCCCGGCCAGTCCGGTGGAGGTAAAGGTAAGGGGCGCTTGCCGGAACCGGTCGAGCGCGTCATCCACGAGCTACTGCAAAAGCGGTTCCTGACCAAGCAGAAGCGCAGCCTAGCGGCCTTTCACCGCGAAGTCACTCAGGTGTGCAAGGCTCAAAAACTGCGAGTGCCGGCGCGCAATACCGTGGCCTTACGGATCGCTAGCCTTGACCCGCGCAAGGTCATCCGCCGGCGGGAAGGCCAGGATGCCGCTCGTGACCTACAAGGTGTGGGCGGCGAGCCTCCTGCCGTGACCGCGCCGCTGGAGCAGGTGCAGATAGACCATACGGTCATCGACCTGATCGTGGTCGATGACCGCGACCGGCAACCTATTGGCCGCCCGTACCTGACCCTCGCCATCGACGTGTTCACCCGCTGCGTGCTCGGCATGGTCGTCACGCTGGAAGCGCCGTCTGCCGTTTCGGTTGGCCTGTGCCTCGTGCATGTCGCCTGCGACAAGCGCCCTTGGCTGGAAGGACTGAACGTGGAAATGGATTGGCAGATGAGCGGCAAGCCCTTGCTGCTCTACCTAGACAACGCGGCCGAGTTCAAGAGCGAGGCCCTGCGCCGGGGTTGCGAGCAGCATGGCATCCGGCTGGACTATCGCCCGCTGGGACAGCCGCACTATGGCGGCATCGTGGAACGGATCATCGGCACGGCGATGCAGATGATTCACGACGAACTGCCGGGAACGACCTTCTCCAACCCTGACCAGCGCGGCGACTACGATTCCGAAAACAAGGCCGCCCTGACGCTGCGCGAGCTAGAGCGCTGGCTCACATTGGCGGTCGGCACCTACCACGGTTCGGTGCACAACGGCCTGCTCCAACCGCCGGCCGCGCGCTGGGCCGAGGCCGTGGCGCGTGTCGGCGTACCGGCCGTCGTCACACGCGCTACTTCGTTCCTGGTCGATTTTCTGCCGATCCTCCGGCGCACGCTGACCCGCACCGGCTTTGTCATCGACCACATCCACTACTACGCCGATGCGCTCAAGCCGTGGATTGCGCGGCGTGAACGCTGGCCGTCCTTTCTGATCCGGCGCGATCCGCGCGACATCAGCCGTATCTGGGTCCTGGAACCGGAGGGACAGCACTACCTGGAAATTCCCTACCGTACCTTGTCGCACCCGGCTGTCACCCTCTGGGAACAACGGCAGGCGCTGATGAAATTGCGGCAGCAAGGGCGCGAACAGGTGGATGAGTCGGCGTTGTTCCGCATGATCGACCAGATGCGCAAAATCGTGACCACCGCGCAGAAGACCACGCGCAAGGCGCGGCGCGACGCAGATCGACGCCAGCATCTCAAGGCAACGGCACCGCCTGTCAAAGCCACGCCACCACCGGACGCTGACATGGATGACCAGCAGGCGGACAACCAGCCGCCCGCCAAACCGTTCGACCAGATTGAGGAGTGGTAGCCGTGGAAGAATATCCCATCATCGAGCTGTCCCACCTGCTGCCGGCGGCGCAGGGATTGGCCCGGCTGCCGGCGGACGAGCGCATCCAACGCCTTCGCGCCGACCGCTGGATCGGCTACCCCCGCGCGGTCGAGGCGCTGAACCGGCTGGAAACCCTGTATGCGTGGCCAAACAAGCAACGCATGCCCAACCTGCTGCTGGTCGGCCCGACCAACAACGGCAAGTCGATGATCGTCGAGAAGTTCCGGCGCACGCATCTGGCCAGCGCCGATGCCGACCAGGAGCACATCCCGGTGCTGGTCGTGCAGATGCCGTCCGAGCCGTCTGTGATCCGCTTCTACGTCGCGCTGCTCGCGGCGATGGGTGCGCCATTGCGACCGCGCCCACGACTGCCGGAAATGGAGCAACTGGCGCTGGCACTGCTGCGCAAGGTCGGCGTGCGCATTTTGGTGATCGACGAGTTGCACAACGTCCTGGCTGGTAACAGCGTCAACCGCCGGGAATTCCTCAATCTGCTGCGCTTCCTCGGCAACGAACTGCGCATCCCACTGGTCGGGGTTGGCACGCGCGACGCCTATCTGGCCATCCGCTCGGATGACCAGTTGGAAAACCGCTTCGAGCCGATGATGCTGCCGCTGTGGGAGGCCAACGACGATTGCTGCTCACTGCTGGCCAGCTTCGCCGCTTCGCTTCCTCTGCGGCGACCCTCGTCGATTGCCACGCTGGACATGGCCCGCTACCTGCTCACACGCAGCGAGGGCACCATAGGCGAACTGGCGCACTTGCTGATGGCAGCGGCCATCGTCGCCGTGGAGAGCTGCGAGGAAGCGATCAACCATCGCACGCTCAGCATGGCCGATTACACCGGTCCCAGCGAGCGGCGGCGGCAATTCGAGCGGGAACTGATGTGAAGCCAGCGCCACGCTGGCCACTGCATCCGGCTCCCAGGGAAGGCGAAGCCTTGTCTTCGTGGCTCAACCGCGTGGCCCTTTGCTATCACATGGAGGTGTCCGAGCTGCTGGAGCACGATCTTGGTCACGGTCAGGTTGATGACCTGGACACCGCGCCACCACTGGCGCTGCTGGAGATGCTCTCCCTGCGGAGCGGCATCGAGCCGGATCGGCTGCGTTGCATGAGTTTCGCCGGCTGGGTGCCTTGGCTACTGGACAGTCTTGATGATCAGATTCCAGATGCATTGGAAACCTATGCGTTCCAGCTCTCGGTGCTGCTGCCGAAACTCCGCCGTAGGACGCGATCCATCACGAGCTGGCGTGCCTGGCTGCCCAGCCAGCCGATACATCGCGCCTGTCCGCTCTGTCTGAACGACCCGGCAAACCAAGCCGTACTGCTTGCATGGAAGCTGCCCTTGATGCTGAGCTGCCCGCTGCATGGCTGCTGGCTGGAATCCTATTGGGGCGTGCCTGGGCGGTTTCTCGGCTGGGAGAACGCCGACACTGCGCCGCGCACCGCCAGCGACGCGATTGCGGCGATGGACCAGCGTACCTGGCAGGCACTGACAACCGGTCACGTGGAGCTGCCGCGCCGACGCATCCACGCTGGATTGTGGTTTCGGCTGCTACGCACGCTGCTCGATGAGCTGAACACCCCGCTTTCGGCGTGCGGAACCTACGCGGGGTATCTCCGCCAAGTCTGGCAAGGCTGCGGGCATCCGCTGCGTGCTGGGCAAAGTCTGTGGCGACCGTATGAAACCCTGAACCCGGCAGTACGGTTGCAGATGCTGGAGGCAGCGGCAGCGGCAATCAGCTTGATTGAGGTGAGGGATATAAGCCCGCCAGGCGAGCATGCAAAGCTGTTCTGGTCCGAGCCCCAAACCGGGTTCACCAGTGGTCTGCCGGCGAAAGCGCCGAAGCCCGAACCCGTCAATCACTGGCAACGGGCGGTCCAAGCTATCAGTGAGGCGATCATTGAAGCGCGGCACAACCCCGAGACGGCGCGCTCGCTGTTCGCCTTGGCTTCCTATGGTCGGCGCGACCCAGCTTCCCTGGAACAGTTGCGAGCCACCTTTGCAAAGGAAGGCATCCCCCCGGAATTTCTGTCACATTACGAGCCTGATGGACCCTTTGCATGTCTTAGACAGAATGACGGGTTAAGTGACAAATTTTGACGGCCAGAATTTTCCGGCGCACACTGTCACATAATCGAACGTATACGTGACGGGTGAAAAGGTGCTGATCGGCTACATGCGGGTATCGAAGGCGGACGGATCCCAGTCCACCAATTTGCAACGCGATGCGCTCATCGCCGCTGGTGTGAGCCTTGCGCACCTTTACGAGGATCTGGCCTCGGGCAGGCGCGATGATCGCCCAGGGTTGGCTGCTTGCCTGAAGGCGCTTCGTGAAGGGGACACGCTGATCGTGTGGAAGCTCGATCGGCTTGGCCGTGATCTGCGCCACCTGATCAACACCGTGCACGACCTAACTGCGCGTAGCGTGGGCCTGAAGGTCCTGACCGGTCACGGTGCGGCGGTCGACACGACGACTGCCGCCGGCAAGCTTGTGTTCGGTATTTTTGCCGCGCTGGCCGAGTTCGAGCGTGAGTTGATTTCCGAGCGAACAGTCGCTGGACTTATCTCGGCGCGCGCTCGCGGCAGGAAAGGGGGGCGCCCCTTCAAGATGACCGCCGCCAAGCTACGCCTGGCGATGGCCAGCATGGGGCAACCGGAAACCAAGGTGGGCGATCTCTGCGAAGAACTCGGGATTACCCGGCAGACGCTCTACCGGCACGTGTCGCCCAAGGGCGAACTGCGGCCAGACGGCGTAAAGCTGCTCTCCCTCGGTTCAGCCGCATAAATGGAGGCGACCTGGAACGGGGCGCTGTTCAGTGCGGCAACGATCCGATTACCGGTGTCGACCCAGAGCAGCCGTAGAGCTTTTGGGAAAGCTGTCGTTCAACGTTTGACATGAGGGGCGGCCAAGGGCGCCAGCCCTTGGACGTCCCCCTCGATGGAAGGGTTAGGCATCACTGCGTGTTCGCTCGAATGCCTGGCGTGTTTGAACCATGTACACGGCTGGACCATCTGGGGTGGTTACGGTACCTTGCCTCTCAAACCCCGCTTTCTCGTAGCATCGGATCGCTCGCAAGTTGCTCGGCGACGGGTCCGTTTGGATCTTGGTGACCTCGGGATCATTGAACAGCAACTCAACCAGAGCTCGAACCAGCTTGGTTCCCAAGCCTTTGCCCAGTTGTGATGCATTCGCCAGTGACTGGTCTATTCCGCGTACTCCTGGATCGGTTTCTTCTTCCCACCATCCGTCCCCGCTTCCAAGAGCAACGTACGACTGGGCATACCCAATCGGCTCTCCATTCAGCATTGCAATGTATGGAGTGACGGACTCTTGCGCTAAAACGCTTGGCAAGTACTGTTCCTGTACGTCAGCAAGTGTCGGGCGTGCTTCTTCTCCGCCCCACCACTCGACGATATGAGATCGATTTAGCCACTCATAGAGCATCGCAAGGTCATGCTCAGTCATGAGGCGCAGTGTGACGGAATCGGTGCTGTTGGTCACGATGCTGTACTTTGTGATGCCTAACGCGAAGGTAAACGGCGCCGCTTGCGGCGTCCAGTGAAGCGAAGCGGAATGAGTTTCACCGCCTTGTTAGAAATTTAGTTACTTGGCTGTGATGGTTTTTTACTTTCATTTAGCCCTTTAACAGCCTGTTCCCATGTACGTTTCAAGAGTGATGCGTCCCCAATTTCACTATGACTTGAAACAACCAGTTTTGCTTTACCATATTTAGACATTAATATTTTGGCGGACTTTGGCCAAGCTTCTAAATTTGCGTCACCCAAATTACCAAGACCGTCCGGTTTAACAAAACAACCACCGAATAAAATTTTCTTTTCAGGTAACCAAACCACTACGTTATCTTGAGTGTGCCCCGGGCCGGGATAAAAAACTTCAATTTTATTTTTAACTAGCCAATAACTAACTCCGCTAAATGAGTTTTTAGCTTGCACCTTACCGTCTTTTTTAAGAAGTTCATTTGTTAATTCAGATGCATACGTGGGAATAGATTGAGAATTAAGCCACTCTATTCCCCCTGTGCTGTCGCTATGGAAATGTGAGGAAATAGTGCCTTTGATTTTATAGCCGCGCTCCACAAACCAATTGACTAACTTTTCAGTATCTGTAGCAGTAAATGGAGTGTCAATCAGATAGGCGTCAGTGTTTACAAGAACCACCAAACCGTGTTTAGAAACAACACCCCAACCGTTAACTTCTTCGAACGATGTATGAACATAAACACCTTCTTCAAGCTTCTCGATTTTTAAATCAGGCAAAGTCGCTCCTGCGGCAGTAATGCTACAAAGGAAGCATACACATAAAACAAATAATTTCTTCATACTTGCCCTTTTCTAACTTTGTTTTAGGGCGACTGCCCTGCTGCGTAACATCGTTGCTGCTCCATAACATCAAACATCGACCCACGGCGTAACGCGCTTGCTGCTTGGATGCCCGAGGCATAGACTGTACAAAAAAACAGTCATAACAAGCCATGAAAACCGCCACTGCGCCGTTACCACCGCTGCGTTCGGTCAAGGTTCTGGACCAGTTGCGTGAGCGCATACGCTACTTGCATTACAGCTTACCAACCGAACAGGCTTATGTCAACTGGGTTCGTGCCTTCATCCGTTTCCACGGTGTGCGTCACCCGGCAACCTTGGGCAGCAGCGAAGTCGAGGCATTTCTGTCCTGGCTGGCGAACGAGCGCAAGGTTTCGGTCTCCACGCATCGTCAGGCATTGGCGGCCTTGCTGTTCTTCTACGGCAAGGTGCTGTGCACGGATCTGCCCTGGCTTCAGGAGATCGGAAGACCTCGGCCGTCGCGGCGCTTGCCGGTGGTGCTGACCCCGGATGAAGTGGTTCGCATCCTCGGTTTTCTGGAAGGCGAGCATCGTTTGTTCGCCCAGCTTCTGTATGGAACGGGCATGCGGATCAGTGAGGGTTTGCAACTGCGGGTCAAGGATCTGGATTTCGATCACGGCACGATCATCGTGCGGGAGGGCAAGGGCTCCAAGGATCGGGCCTTGATGTTACCCGAGAGCTTGGCACCCAGCCTGCGCGAGCAGCTGTCGCGTGCACGGGCATGGTGGCTGAAGGACCAGGCCGAGGGCCGCAGCGGCGTTGCGCTTCCCGACGCCCTTGAGCGGAAGTATCCGCGCGCCGGGCATTCCTGGCCGTGGTTCTGGGTTTTTGCGCAGCACACGCATTCGACCGATCCACGGAGCGGTGTCGTGCGTCGCCATCACATGTATGACCAGACCTTTCAGCGCGCCTTCAAACGTGCCGTAGAACAAGCAGGCATCACGAAGCCCGCCACACCGCACACCCTCCGCCACTCGTTCGCGACGGCCTTGCTCCGCAGCGGTTACGACATTCGAACCGTGCAGGATCTGCTCGGCCATTCCGACGTCTCTACGACGATGATTTACACGCATGTGCTGAAAGTTGGCGGTGCCGGAGTGCGCTCACCGCTTGATGCGCTGCCGCCCCTCACTAGTGAGAGGTAGGGCAGCGCAAGTCAATCCTGGCGGATTCACTACCCCTGCGCGAAGGCCATCGGTGCCGCATCGAACGGCCGGTTGCGGAAAGTCCTCCCTGCGTCCGCTGATGGCCGGCAGCAGCCCGTCGTTGCCTGATGGATCCAACCCCTCCGCTGCTATAGTGCAGTCGGCTTCTGACGTTCAGTGCAGCCGTCTTCTGAAAACGACACCGCTTCGTCAGAATAGAGTCTGCTTTCCCATTTTTTGACACATGCCCGCGAAGGTTATAGATTTCAGCCTGACAGAAATGGGCTTTGAGGCACAACGGAACAGAAAGTGCACTTAAGCCGCCTTCAACCAAGGAGACATCGTGCAGGGGCACCGCATCGGCTACGTCCGGGTCAGCAGCTTTGACCAGAACCCGGAACGCCAGCTGGAACAAACCCAGGTGAGCAAGGTGTTCACCGACAAGGCATCGGGCAAGGACACCCAGCGCCCCCAGCTCGAAGCGCTGCTGAGCTTCGTCCGCGAAGGCGATACAGTGGTGGTGCACAGCATGGATCGGCTGGCCCGCAACCTCGATGACCTGCGTCGCTTGGTACAGAAGCTGACTCAGCGCGGCGTGCGCATCGAGTTCCTGAAGGAGGGCCTGGTGTTCACTGGCGAGGACTCGCCGATGGCCAACCTGATGCTGTCGGTGATGGGGGCCTTCGCTGAGTTCGAGCGCGCCCTGATCCGCGAGCGGCAGCGTGAGGGCATCGCCTTGGCCAAGCAGCGTGGCGCGTACCGGGGCCGCAAGAAAGCCCTGTCCGATGAGCAGGCTGCTACCCTGCGGCAGCGAGCGACGGCCGGCGAGCCCAAGGCGCAGCTTGCCCGCGAGTTCAACATCAGCCGGGAAACCCTCTACCAGTACCTCCGCACGGACGACTGACACATGCCGCGTCGCTTGATCCTCTCGGCCACGGAGCGGGACACCCTGCTTGCGCTGCCGGAAAGCCAGGATGACCTGATCCGCTACTACACCTTCAACGACTCCGACCTGTCGCTGATCCGCCAGCGACGCGGCGACGCCAACCGCCTCGGCTTCGCCGTGCAGCTCTGCCTGCTGCGCTACCCCGGTTACGCGCTGGGAACCGACAGCGAGCTGCCCGAGCCGGTCATCCTGTGGGTGGCGAAGCAAGTCCAGGCCGAGCCGGCGAGCTGGGCAAAGTACGGCGAGCGCGACGTGACCCGTCGCGAGCATGCCCAGGAACTGCGCACCTACCTGCAACTGGCCCCGTTCGGCCTGTCCGACTTCCGCGCCCTGGTGCGCGAGCTAACCGAGCTGGCCCAGCAGACCGACAAAGGCTTGCTGCTGGCCGGTCAGGCCCTGGAGAGCCTACGGCAGAAACGACGCATCCTGCCGGCGCTGAGCGTGATTGACCGGGCCTGCTCGGAAGCCATTGCGCGAGCCAATCGGCGGGTCTACCGCGCCCTGGTCGAACCACTCACGGACTCGCATCGGGCCAAGCTGGACGAGCTGTTGAAGCTCAAGGCCGGCAGCAGCATCACCTGGTTGACCTGGCTGCGCCAGGCACCGCTGAAACCCAACTCTCGGCACATGCTGGAACACATCGAGCGGCTGAAGACATTTCAGTTGGTGGACTTGCCCGAAGGCCTGGGCCGGCACATCCACCAGAACCGCCTGCTCAAGCTGGCCCGCGAGGGTGGGTAGATGACGCCCAAAGACCTCGGTAAGTTCGAGCCGCAGCGCCGCTACGCGACCCTGGCCGCCGTGGTGCTGGAGAGCACCGCGACCGTGATCGATGAGCTGGTCGATCTGCATGACCGCATCCTGGTCAAGCTGTTCAGCGGCGCGAAGCACAAGCATCAGCAGCAGTTCCAGAAGCAGGGCAAGGCGATCAACGACAAGGTGCGCCTGTACTCCAGGATCGGCCAGGCGCTGCTGGAAGCGAAGGAAAGCGGCAGCGACCCCTATGCCGCCATCGAGGCGGTGATTCCCTGGGACGAGTTCACCGAGAGCGTCAGCGAGGCCGAGCTGCTGGCCCGGCCGGAAGGCTTCGACCACCTGCACCTGGTCGGCGAGAACTTCGCCACCCTGCGCCGTTACACGCCGGCCTTGCTGGAGGTGCTGGAACTGCGCGCCGCGCCGGCCGCGCAAGGCGTGCTGGCAGCCGTGCAGACCCTGCGTGAGATGAACGCCGACAACCTGCGCAAGGTGCCGGCCGATGCACCCACGGCCTTCATCAAGCCGCGCTGGAAGCCGCTGGTGATCACCCCGGAAGGCCTCGACCGGAAATTCTACGAAATCTGCGCCCTGTCCGAGCTGAAGAACGCCCTGCGCTCCGGCGACATCTGGGTCAAGGGCTCGCGGCAGTTCCGCGACTTCGACGACTACCTGCTGCCGGCCGAGAAGTTCGCCGCACTCAAGCGCGAGCAGGCCCTGCCCCTGGCGATCAACCCGAACAGCGACCAGTACCTGGAAGAGCGTTTGCAGCTGCTGGACGAGCAGTTGGCCACCGTCACCCGCCTGGCCAAGGACAACGAGCTGCCCGATGCCATCCTCACCGAGTCAGGGCTGAAAATCACCCCGCTGGATGCGGCGGTGCCGGATCGGGCGCAGGCGCTGATCGACCAAACCAGCCAGTTACTGCCGCGCATCAAGATCACCGAACTGCTGATGGACGTGGACGACTGGACGGGCTTCAGCCGCCACTTCACCCACTTGAAGGACGGGGCCGAGGCCAAAGACAGGACGTTGCTGCTGTCCGCAATCCTCGGTGATGCGATCAACCTCGGGCTGACCAAGATGGCCGAGTCGAGCCCCGGCCTGACCTACGCCAAGCTGTCCTGGCTGCAAGCCTGGCACATCCGCGACGAAACCTATTCGGCGGCCTTGGCCGAGCTGGTCAACCACCAGTATCGCCACGCCTTTGCCGCCCACTGGGGCGACGGCACGACCTCATCCTCCGATGGCCAGCGCTTCCGCGCGGGTGGCCGGGGCGAGAGCACCGGGCACGTCAACCCGAAGTACGGTAGCGAGCCGGGACGGCTGTTCTATACCCATATCTCCGACCAGTACGCGCCGTTCAGCACCCGCGTGGTGAATGTCGGCGTCCGCGATTCCACCTATGTGCTCGACGGCCTGCTGTACCACGAGTCCGACCTGCGGATCGAGGAGCACTACACCGACACGGCCGGCTTCACCGATCACGTCTTTGCCCTGATGCACCTGCTAGGCTTCCGCTTCGCGCCGCGCATCCGCGACCTCGGCGAAACCAAGCTGTACGTGCCGCAGGGCGTGCAAGCCTACCCGACGTTGCGCCCGCTGATCGGCGGCACCCTGAACATCAAGCACGTGCGTGCCCACTGGGACGACATCCTGCGCCTGGCCAGCTCGATCAAGCAGGGCACCGTCACCGCCTCGCTGATGCTGCGCAAGCTCGGCAGCTACCCGCGCCAGAACGGACTGGCCGTGGCCCTGCGCGAGCTGGGCCGGATCGAGCGCACGCTGTTCATCCTGGACTGGCTGCAAAGTGTTGAACTGCGCCGCCGCGTGCATGCCGGCCTGAACAAAGGTGAGGCGCGCAACTCGCTGGCCAGGGCGGTGTTCTTCAACCGCCTTGGGGAAATCAGGGATCGGAGCTTCGAGCAGCAGCGCTACCGGGCCAGCGGCCTCAACCTGGTGACGGCGGCTATCGTGCTGTGGAACACGGTGTACCTGGAACGCGCCACCCAGGGGTTGGTCGAGGCCGGCAAGCCGGTGGACGGCGAGCTGCTGCAATTCCTGTCGCCGCTGGGCTGGGAGCACATCAACCTAACCGGCGATTACGTCTGGCGGCAGAGCCGCAGACTGGAAGACGGGAAGTTTCGGCCCTTACGGATGCCCGGAAAACCTTAGCGTACGATTTTTTCCGAATTCTGCGGGCTCCCCCTGGATGAATCAGCGTGACCGCGTAACAAGGCTTTTCCGCAGCCGGAAGGGCTTTGTCCCACACAAACAATTCCAATCGACAGCAGCATGATATATAATTATGATAATTACCGTATTATCGTAATTATCGTAATTATCGTAATTATCGTAAACATTACAAATTAAAAGGAACGTTCTCATGGCAAGAAAATTGGTTGAGTTTGACGATGTAGCGGCTGCGGCCCAAAAGCTCAAGGACGCCGGTAAACGCCCAACGGTCATCGCTATCAGAGACATCATTGGCAAGGGGAGCTTTACCACCATTTCAACGTATCTCAAACAGTGGTCAGAGGAACACTCCCTCGATGAAGAGCTGGTAGAGGTAGTCCTTCCAGAATCGGTTATGAGCGATGCTGAGCTCTTCCTACAGAAGATCTATACGGTAGCCAAAGCAAGCGCCGATGAACAGCTTGAGCGCGAGCGTGAACTGCTACGACAGAAAGAAATTGAGTACCAGGAAGATATGCAGCAAGCCGTGGACATGGCAAATGATGCCACCGAACGGGCTGAGCTACTGGAGGAACAACTTGAAGCTCTCACCAACAAAAAATCAGAGCTCGATGCGGCCCTTGGTAAGGCAGAAAACTCGCTATCCCTCAAGTCTGCGGAGCTAGAACGCTCACTGGCTGACATTGATAAGCTGGAAAAGCGGATCGTTGAGTTGGAGGGCAAGCTGGAGGCGAAAGCCGCAGATCTGACCCGAGCACAGGATCACCTGGAGCAAGCTAAAAGCGAAAATCGCTCTTTGAGCCAAAAATTGGCAACTACAGAGGGTGAGTTGGAGGAGCAAAAAGGCAAGAGTATAGAGCAGACAGAAAAGCTCCGGGCCGCTCAGGAACAAAAAACATCGTTGAAAGAGCAGCTCGAAAATGTACAGGCCAAACTGGCCCAATCACAGGACTCCCTTGCCACAGCCAAAGCTCATGGCGAATCCGCTGAACGAGAGTGCCAGCGCCTATCTGGAGAGGTAGAAAAGCTGGACGCCAAATTATCCAGCGCCGAAGCAGAAGCTCGCGCTCTTGTTCAAGACAAAGGCATGATGGCTGGTCAGTTGCAGGAAAAAGACCAGCAGGCCAAGAGCCTCGAACAAAGACTCAATGATGCACTGACCAAAATTTCTGGGTTGGAGCAAGAGCTCGCTAAAGCTGGTAAGGGAGGGAAAAAGAAAGAGGAAAACTGATGGCGCGAAAGGCTAAATATTCAGAAGAGTGGCGACACAGAGCTGCGGCTCTTCAAACCAAGATTGAGGGGCACTGTTGCAAATAGTCGGTGGTGATAAACTTATCATCCCCTTTTGCTGATGGAGCTGCACATGAACCCATTCAAAGGCCGGCATTTTCAGCGTGACATCATTCTGTGGGCCGTACGCTGGTACTGCAAATACGGCATCAGTTACCGTGAGCTGCAGGAGATGCTGGCTGAACGCGGAGTGAATGTCGATCACTCCACGATTTACCGCTGGGTTCAGCGTTATGCGCCTGAAATGGAAAAACGGCTGCGCTGGTACTGGCGTAACCCTTCCGATCTTTGCCCGTGGCACATGGATGAAACCTACGTGAAGGTCAATGGCCGCTGGGCGTATCTGTACCGGGCCGTCGACAGCCGGGGCCGCACTGTCGATTTTTATCTCTCCTCCCGTCGTAACAGCAAAGCTGCATACCGGTTTCTGGGTAAAATCCTCAACAACGTGAAGAAGTGGCAGATCCCGCGATTCATCAACACGGATAAAGCGCCCGCCTATGGTCGCGCGCTTGCTCTGCTCAAACGCGAAGGCCGGTGCCCGTCTGACGTTGAACACCGACAGATTAAGTACCGGAACAACGTGATTGAATGCGATCATGGCAAACTGAAACGGATAATCGGCGCCACGCTGGGATTTAAATCCATGAAGACGGCTTACGCCACCATCAAAGGTATTGAGGTGATGCGTGCACTACGCAAAGGCCAGGCCTCAGCATTTTATTATGGTGATCCCCTGGGCGAAATGCGCCTGGTAAGCAGAGTTTTTGAAATGTAAGGCCTTTGAATAAGACAAAAGGCTGCCTCATCGCTAACTTTGCAACAGTGCCCTTTCCGCAACCGGCCGTTCGATGCGGCACCGATGGCCTTCGCGCAGGGGTAGTGAATCCGCCAGGATTGACTTGCGCTGCCCTACCTCTCACTAGTGAGGGGCGGCAGCGCATCAAGCGGTGAGCGCACTCCGGCACCGCCAACTTTCAGCACATGCGTGTAAATCATCGTCGTAGAGACGTCGGAATGGCCGAGCAGATCCTGCACGGTTCGAATGTCGTAACCGCTGCGGAGCAAGGCCGTCGCGAACGAGTGGCGGAGGGTGTGCGGTGTGGCGGGCTTCGTGATGCCTGCTTGTTCTACGGCACGTTTGAAGGCGCGCTGAAAGGTCTGGTCATACATGTGATGGCGACGCACGACACCGCTCCGTGGATCGGTCGAATGCGTGTGCTGCGCAAAAACCCAGAACCACGGCCAGGAATGCCCGGCGCGCGGATACTTCCGCTCAAGGGCGTCGGGAAGCGCAACGCCGCTGCGGCCCTCGGCCTGGTCCTTCAGCCACCATGCCCGTGCACGCGACAGCTGCTCGCGCAGGCTGGGTGCCAAGCTCTCGGGTAACATCAAGGCCCGATCCTTGGAGCCCTTGCCCTCCCGCACGATGATCGTGCCGTGATCGAAATCCAGATCCTTGACCCGCAGTTGCAAACCCTCACTGATCCGCATGCCCGTTCCATACAGAAGCTGGGCGAACAAACGATGCTCGCCTTCCAGAAAACCGAGGATGCGAACCACTTCATCCGGGGTCAGCACCACCGGCAAGCGCCGCGACGGCCGAGGTCTTCCGATCTCCTGAAGCCAGGGCAGATCCGTGCACAGCACCTTGCCGTAGAAGAACAGCAAGGCCGCCAATGCCTGACGATGCGTGGAGACCGAAACCTTGCGCTCGTTCGCCAGCCAGGACAGAAATGCCTCGACTTCGCTGCTGCCCAAGGTTGCCGGGTGACGCACACCGTGGAAACGGATGAAGGCACGAACCCAGTTGACATAAGCCTGTTCGGTTGGTAAGCTGTAATGCAAGTAGCGTATGCGCTCACGCAACTGGTCCAGAACCTTGACCGAACGCAGCGGTGGTAACGGCGCAGTGGCGGTTTTCATGGCTTGTTATGACTGTTTTTTTGTACAGTCTATGCCTCGGGCATCCAAGCAGCAAGCGCGTTACGCCGTGGGTCGATGTTTGATGTTATGGAGCAGCAACGATGTTACGCAGCAGGGCAGTCGCCCTAAAACAAAGTTAGCCATATGAACTCGGAATCAGTACGCATTTATCTCGTTGCTGCGATGGGAGCCAATCGGGTTATTGGCAATGGTCCTAATATCCCCTGGAAAATTCCGGGTGAGCAGAAGATTTTTCGCAGACTCACTGAGGGAAAAGTCGTTGTCATGGGGCGAAAGACCTTTGAGTCTATCGGCAAGCCTCTACCGAACCGTCACACATTGGTAATCTCACGCCAAGCTAACTACCGCGCCACTGGCTGCGTAGTTGTTTCAACGCTGTCGCACGCTATCGCTTTGGCATCCGAACTCGGCAATGAACTCTACGTCGCGGGCGGAGCTGAGATATACACTCTGGCACTACCTCACGCCCACGGCGTGTTTCTATCTGAGGTACATCAAACCTTCGAGGGTGACGCCTTCTTCCCAATGCTCAACGAAACAGAATTCGAGCTTGTCTCAACCGAAACCATTCAAGCTGTAATTCCGTACACCCACTCCGTTTATGCGCGTCGAAACGGCTAACCATTCCGTCAACGGGACGCCAAAATGCTGCGCATTTTGGTTCCCTCCGCTGCGCTCCGGCTCTCGTTACGTCCAACGTTAGCACCACTGAAACCCAGCTTTATTTAGCTCATGTTTATTCAAACGGCATTTAGCTTTTCAGGCGTTATTCAGTGCCTGTTTTGCCTTTTTTCCGGGCTTCGCCTGCATGGGCTGCGCAGGTTTTCAGTCTTTTTGGCCTCTAGCCCTTGCGTAGCAAGCGCAAGCAGCTATCGTTTTTGCAGTGCTGTGCCGCCTCGGTGGCGCAGCGTTTTTTCACGGTTAGCGCCCGTCGCCAAATTCAAGTTATCCGTTTTGGCTTCTGGTTCTAACATTTCGGTCAAGCCGACCCGCATTCTGCGGTCGGCTTACCTCGCCCGTTAGACATCATGAGGGAAGCGGTGACCATCGAAATTTCGAACCAACTATCAGAGGTGCTAAGCGTCATTGAGCGCCATCTGGAATCAACGTTGCTGGCCGTGCATTTGTACGGCTCCGCAGTGGATGGCGGCCTGAAGCCATACAGCGATATTGATTTGTTGGTTACTGTGGCCGTAAAGCTTGATGAAACGACGCGGCGAGCATTGCTCAATGATCTTATGGAGGCTTCGGCTTTCCCTGGCGAGAGCGAGACGCTCCGCGCTATAGAAGTCACCCTTGTCGTGCATGACGACATCATCCCGTGGCGTTATCCGGCTAAGCGCGAGCTGCAATTTGGAGAATGGCAGCGCAATGACATTCTTGCGGGTATCTTCGAGCCAGCCATGATCGACATTGATCTAGCTATCCTGCTTACAAAAGCAAGAGAACATAGCGTTGCCTTGGTAGGTCCGGCAGCGGAGGAATTCTTTGACCCGGTTCCTGAACAGGATCTATTCGAGGCGCTGAGGGAAACCTTGAAGCTATGGAACTCGCAGCCCGACTGGGCCGGCGATGAGCGAAATGTAGTGCTTACGTTGTCCCGCATTTGGTACAGCGCAATAACCGGCAAAATCGCGCCGAAGGATGTCGCTGCCGACTGGGCAATAAAACGCCTACCTGCCCAGTATCAGCCCGTCTTACTTGAAGCTAAGCAAGCTTATCTGGGACAAAAAGAAGATCACTTGGCCTCACGCGCAGATCACTTGGAAGAATTTATTCGCTTTGTGAAAGGCGAGATCATCAAGTCAGTTGGTAAATGATGTCTAACAATTCGTTCAAGCCGACCGCGCTACGCGCGGCGGCTTAACTCCGGCGTTAGATGCACTAAGCACATAATTGCTCACAGCCAAACTATCAGGTCAAGTCTGCTTTTATTATTTTTAAGCGTGCATAATAAGCCCTACACAAATTGGGAGATATATCATGAAAGGCTGGCTTTTTCTTGTTATCGCAATAGTTGGCGAAGTAATCGCAACATCCGCATTAAAATCTAGCGAGGGCTTTACTAAGCTTGCCCCTTCCGCCGTTGTCATAATCGGTTATGGCATCGCATTTTATTTTCTTTCTCTGGTTCTGAAATCCATCCCTGTCGGTGTTGCTTATGCAGTCTGGTCGGGACTCGGCGTCGTCATAATTACAGCCATTGCCTGGTTGCTTCATGGGCAAAAGCTTGATGCGTGGGGCTTTGTAGGTATGGGGCTCATAATTGCTGCCTTTTTGCTCGCCCGATCCCCATCGTGGAAGTCGCTGCGGAGGCCGACGCCATGGTGACGGTGTTCGGCATTCTGAATCTCACCGAGGACTCCTTCTTCGATGAGAGCCGGCGGCTAGACCCCGCCGGCGCTGTCACCGCGGCGATCGAAATGCTGCGAGTCGGATCAGACGTCGTGGATGTCGGACCGGCCGCCAGCCATCCGGACGCGAGGCCTGTATCGCCGGCCGATGAGATCAGACGTATTGCGCCGCTCTTAGACGCCCTGTCCGATCAGATGCACCGTGTTTCAATCGACAGCTTCCAACCGGAAACCCAGCGCTATGCGCTCAAGCGCGGCGTGGGCTACCTGAACGATATCCAAGGATTTCCTGACCCTGCGCTCTATCCCGATATTGCTGAGGCGGACTGCAGGCTGGTGGTTATGCACTCAGCGCAGCGGGATGGCATCGCCACCCGCACCGGTCACCTTCGACCCGAAGACGCGCTCGACGAGATTGTGCGGTTCTTCGAGGCGCGGGTTTCCGCCTTGCGACGGAGCGGGGTCGCTGCCGACCGGCTCATCCTCGATCCGGGGATGGACCGGCGATTGGTCCATGGCGAAACGGCCGACCTTGCGCCGACCGGCTTCGGGCAACAGGTCCGCGAAGCCATGGACCAGCGCCGCGAGCATCATATCGAACAGCGCGACGCCACGCGCAACAGGGACGGCCGAATCTTCTACCGGCGCAATCTTCTCGCCACCCTGCGCGAGCGGGAAGTTGCGCGCGCCGGTGCGGAGATGGCCGAGGGCAAGGCGCTGCCGTTCCGCGCCGCCAAGGATGGTGAGAGTGTCAGCGGCAAGTTCACCGGGACTGTCCAGCTAACGAGCGGCAAGTTCGCCATCGTGGAAAAGAGCCACGAGTTCACCCTTGTCCCGTGGCGGCCGATCATCGACCGCCAGCTCGGCCGCGAGGTCGCGGGTATCATGCAGGGCGGTTCGGTGTCGTGGCAGTTAGGGCGGCAGCGGGGGTTGGGGCTATAGGAGCCAACGATACCGCATTGCAACGCAACAACTAATTCGATAAGATCTGCTATTCAATTTCGTAATCGTGGAGCCATCAGCATGGGAAATTCCAAGTCAGCAGACAAGTAAGCCGCAACATCAGAATTGTTGTTGCGGCGCTCTGTAAGACCAATCCCATCTGATTGCTGACGAGCAGACGCTGCCCGGTATCCTTAATCGAGAGGTTGATTCGTCATGACCACCACACGCCCCGCGTGGGCCTATACGCTGCCGGCAGCCTTGCTGCTTATGGCTCCCTTCGACATCCTCGCCTCGCTGGCGATGGATATTTATCTTCCAGTCGTTCCGGCGATGCCGGGCGTCCTGAACACGACTCCATCCATAATCCAACTCACGTTGAGCCTCTACATGGTGATGCTCGGTGTGGGCCAAGTGATCTTTGGGCCACTCTCCGATCGCGTCGGGCGACGGCCGATCCTGCTTGTAGGCGCAACGGCTTTCGTTGCTGCGTCTCTGGGAGCGGCTTGTTCTTCAACTGCATTAGCCTTTGTTGCGTTTCGTCTGGTTCAGGCTGTTGGAGCATCGGCCATGCTGGTGGCCACCTTCGCGACCGTGCGCGACGTATATGCCAATCGTCCCGAAGGTGCCGTCATCTACGGCCTTTTCAGTTCGATGCTGGCGTTCGTGCCTGCGCTCGGCCCTATAGCCGGTGCGCTGATCGGCGAGTTTTGGGGATGGCAGGCGATCTTCATCACACTGGCTGCACTGGCTTCGCTCGCACTCTTAAACGCCAGTTTCAGGTGGCATGAAACCCGACCGTTGGATCAGGCCAGAACGCAACGATCTGTTTTGCCGATCTTCGCGAGTCCGGCCTTTTGGGTTTACACGGTCGGATTTAGTGCCGGCATGGGCACATTCTTCGTTTTCTTCTCGACAGCCCCCCGTGTTCTCATAGGCCAAGCCGGCTATTCCGAGATCGGATTTAGCTTGGCCTTCGCGACTGTCGCGCTGGTCATGGTCACGACAACCCGCTTCGCAAAGTCCTTCGTTGCCAAATGGGGTATCGCGGGATGCGTAGCGCGCGGGATGGCGTTGCTCGTTTCCGGCGCGATCCTGTTGGGGATCGGCCAACTTTTCGGATCGCCGTCATTTTTCAGCTTCATCCTGCCGATGTGGGTTGTCGCGGTCGGCATTGTCTTCACGGTGTCCGTTACCGCCAACGGCGCACTTGCGCAGTTCGACGACATCGCTGGATCAGCGGTTGCGTTCTACTTCTGCATCCAAAGCCTGATAGTCAGTATCGTCGGGACATTGGCGGTGACGCTGTTAAACGGCGATACAGCGTGGCCCGTGATTTGTTACGCCACGGCAATGGCAGTGCTGGTGTCGTTGGGGCTGGCGCTCCTTCGATCCCGTGATGCTGCCACCGAGAAGTCGCCAGTCGTCTAGCCGACGACTGGAAGCAAGCCCGCTCCGATGCGGCGCAATAATCTTCGAAACCTCGTGAATGGCGGTATCCTGTCTGGCAAGATACCGCTCATTTCCCTTGTCCCGTGGCGGCCGGTCATCGACCGCCAGCTCGGCCGTGAGGTCATGGGCATCGTGCAAAGCGGATCGGTGTCGTGGCAGTTGGGGCGGCAAAGGGGCATAAGCCTCTAATCTGTTGTAGATGAACGCAGCCGCTCGAAACCAGCGATGAGGCTGTCGAGTCCGAAGTTGAACGCAGCATCCATGCCGTCTGTTTCCAACTCGTGAAACAGATCGTGCAGGAAGGACGACGGTGCTTGCTCGGACACATCTGGCCTGTCCGGAACTCTCTCATCGGCATCAGATGCCTGCTGCTCGAGAACGGAACCGACCACATAGTGACTGACCGCCCGGAGCGCCCAAACGGCGCGCTTCGGACAAAAGCCCTCCGCGCAGAGAAAGCGTATTTGCGTCTCGGCGGTGCCAAAATTCGGTTCTGTCGGTCGAGTGCCGGCATGGATACGCGCGCCGTCCCGATAAGAGAGCAACGCCGTTCTGAAGCTCAGGGCATTCTCTTTCAGGAACACCCGCCAGTCCTCATTCTCTTCGGGTAGCGAGCGGGTATGGCGTTCCGCCAGCATCGCCTCGGCGAGCGCATCAAGCAGCGCTCGCTTGTTCTGGAAATGCCAGTAAAGCGCAGGCTGCTGAACCTTGAGGCGTTCAGCGAGCTTCCGCGTCGTCAGGCTGTCCATGCCAACCTCGTTCAACAGCTCTAGCGCCGCCGCGATCACGGTGCCCTTGTCCAGTTTGGTCATTCACGTTCCTTCGCCAGTGCTTGACAATTTATCACCGATAAGTTATATGTCCATCTCCTTATCGTTGATAAAGTCGCTCCATTGAGCGGCGCTGGAGTTTCAGGTGCGCAGCTCTGCCATCATTGCCCTGCTGATCGTGGGTCTTGACGCCATGGGTCTCGGCCTCATCATGCCCGTCCTTCCGACGCTTCTGCGTGAGCTTGTGCCAGCAGAGCAGGTCGCTGGACACTATGGTGCCTTGCTGTCGCTCTATGCATTGATGCAGGTCGTCTTCGCGCCCATGCTTGGACAGCTTTCGGATTCTTACGGTCGGCGTCCGGTACTTCTGGCTTCTCTTGCAGGAGCCGCAGTCGATTACACGATTATGGCATCAGCGCCGGTCTTATGGGTGCTCTATATCGGCCGACTCGTGTCCGGCGTCACGGGCGCAACCGGAGCTGTAGCAGCCTCAACCATTGCCGATTCGACGGGGGAAGGTTCTCGCGCACGCTGGTTCGGCTACATGGGGGCCTGTTATGGGGCGGGCATGATTGCCGGGCCAGCACTTGGTGGCATGCTCGGTGGTATCTCTGCTCATGCCCCGTTTATCGCCGCCGCCCTTCTCAACGGGTTCGCGTTCCTGCTTGCCTGCATTTTCCTCAAGGAGACTCATCACAGCCATGGCGGGACCGGAAAGCCGGTTCGCATCAAACCATTCGTTCTGTTACGGCTGGATGATGCATTGCGCGGGCTAGGTGCGCTTTTCGCAGTTTTCTTCATTATTCAACTGATCGGCCAAGTGCCTGCAGCCCTATGGGTCATATATGGCGAGGACCGTTTTCAGTGGAACACCGCGACCGTTGGTTTGTCGCTCGCGGCGTTTGGGGCAACACATGCGATCTTCCAAGCGTTTGTTACCGGCCCGCTTTCAAGCCGGCTTGGAGAGCGGCGCACGCTGCTGTTTGGCATGGCTGCGGATGCGACTGGCTTCGTTCTTCTGGCTTTTGCCACGCAGGGATGGATGGTGTTCCCGATTCTGTTGCTGCTTGCCGCCGGGGGTGTTGGCATGCCGGCCTTGCAGGCAATGCTCTCAAACAATGTCAGCAGTAACAAGCAAGGGGCTTTGCAAGGAACGCTAACGAGCCTCACCAATCTAAGCTCTATCGCAGGACCGCTTGGCTTCACAGCACTCTATTCTGCCACCGCCGGGGCATGGAACGGTTGGGTTTGGATTGTCGGCGCGATCCTCTATTTAATATGTCTGCCAATACTACGCAGACCATTCGCAACTTCATTGTGATTTAGTCATGGCGATTTGGCATGCGTAGACTTAGGAGAAATGACGGATTAAATCTGTTGAGCAATCATCTCCTTTCGGGGCGAGTGCCAATGATGACCTTAGTTCACACTCTCGCTGTCGCCGAATATCTCAACTTCCGTCACGCCGCCAACGCGCTCGGCGTTGCACAGTCCAGCGTCAGCGCCCGCGTGAAGGCACTGGAAGAAGACCTCGGCATCCTCTTGTTCGAGCGTCATGCGCGCGGCGTTCGGCTGACCGAGGCCGGACGCCATTTCGTCGAGCGGATAGCCGTAGGTATTGACCAACTCGACCATGCGGTGAAAACCGCCGGCATGGCGGCAGCCGGAGAAAGCGGCCGGCTTCGTATCGGTATCCATGCCCTGATTCCGCATAGCTTCCTCGCAAAGCTGATCGGCCAATACCGCAAGGATTACCCCGATGTTGAAGTCGAGATCGCCGAAGGCCCGGCCCGTGAAGCGGTGGTGCAGCTTCGCGCCGGCAGGTTGGACGTGGCGTTCGTCGCGGGCACGCCCCAACCACCCGACTGCCATTCCCGTCGCACATGGACCGAACCGCTCTTGGCGGTGCTACCGGAACGGCATCCGCTCGCCAAGCGGTCAGCCGTCACATGGCCCGATTTGGCAGGCGAGACGTTCCTTGCGTATAGGAAGTTCAAACGCCCTTTTCGGGCAGTCTGCTGGGTAGGCGGCGGTCGCGCAAGCCCCGTTTTGGGCACGGATCGGACGTCTGTGAGTGGGATTTCGGCATCGCGGGGCCACGCAGCGGCGTTGTCAGCAGCCATGCTTCGCTGATTCCCGACAGCGGGCCGAGCGCCGCCCTGCGGATCGTGGCCGCATCGGCTCGGATTCCGGTTTCGCCGTCGGCTGTGCAGCCGGCAGATCGTCACGCGGCTTGCACTGGCGGCGCGCGCGCTGCGGGCCTGTAGTGCGCTTCTTCCCGCGCGCCGTGCTTCTCGAAGTGGGCGAGGATGGCGCGGATGGCGGTGGGTTCCTCGATGCTGGCGACGATCCGCACGGTGCCACCGCAGTGGACGCAGGCGGTGACGTCGATGGAAAAGACCCGCTTGAGCCGTTGCGCCCAGCTCATCGCACGGCGCTTCTCCTCGGGGCTGCGCGGCGCGTCGTGGGCGCTGACGTCCACTGGCGCCGCATCGCCCGCAGGCCGCTTGCCGCGCCCCGAGGGCGTCAGCTGCGCACGCAGGTTTGCATTCGGGGCGAATACGCCGTGGAAGCGGGTGAGATGCGCGCGAGGTGGCGGGACCAGCGCCGCCAGCTTGGCGATGAAATCCACCGGATCCCATTCCACATGCGTGGTGCCATTGCGCCACGGGGTCTTGAGCTGGTAACGCACCCTGCCCTGGAGCGCTATCGACAGCCGCTTCTCGCTGATCGCCGGGCGCGTGATGTAGCGGCACAGCTTTTCCCGCTTGTGGCTTTCGTGTGCTTCGGCCGCCACGCCGGCATGCAGTGAGAAGCCGCCGACCTTGCCGGCTTCGCCCTCCAGCGAACCGGCGTCACCGGGCAGCGTTTGCAGCGTGACGACCTTGCAGCCAGCGTCGCGGCCGGTGGCGATGCGGTAGGTGATCGAACTCATCCGCAGCCCATCCATGCTGTCGTCGCCTGCAGCGCTGTCTGCCAGGAAGGCCGATTCGCCCTCCCCTTCGAGCCAGCCTTTGCGCGTCAGGTGCCGACACACCCGGTGCGCGATGGTAGCTGCCAGCTGGGTCAACTGCGCGGTGGTGGGCGCACGGGCGCGGTGCAGGCGCAGTTCGCGCCGCGGCAGCTCGGTGGCTTCCACGTACACGCCGTCGAGCCACAGCATGTGGAAGTGGATGTTCAGGTTCAGCGCGCTGCCGAAACGCTGGATCAGCGTCACCGCGCCGCACTGGGCGCTGGCGCGGTCGATGCCGGCTTGATCGGCCAACCAGCCGGCGATCACGCGCTGCACGATGCCCAGCACCGGGCCAATGGCTTCTGGCTTGCTGGCGAACAGGAAACGCAAGGGGTACGGAAAGCTCAGCACCCATTGCCGCACAGGCCGCGGGCCGAACACCTCCTCGACCAGGTGCCGCGCACTCTCGGCCATGCGTCGCGCGCCGCAACTCGGGCAGAACCCGCGCTTCTTGCAGGAGAAGGCCACCAGCCTCTCTGCACGGCAGTGCTCGCACACCACCCGCAGGAAGCCGTGCTCGAGTACGCCGCAACGCAGGTAGGCATCGAACGCCTCGCGGACATACCCGGGCAGCGAGCGGCCCTCCGCTTCGATCCGTGCAATGAAGTCCGGGTAGTGCGCCTCTACCAACGCGTACAGCAGCGTGCGCTCGGGCGCGTGGCGCGCGTACCGCGAACCGGTGTGGGCGGACGGCAGTGGCGCGCATCCCGCGGCTTGCCGCCGGGATGTGGCGAGGCGCGGCACGCAGCGCTCCGGTGCGGGGACGGCTGCTCAGTGTTGCGCCTGTGTTCGCACGTTCGTATCGGTGCGTTCTGATCTTCGCGTCAGACATTGCCGCGGCGCGGGCACAACAAAAAGCCCGGCATCGCTGCCGGGCTCCGGCCCCGTCCTTGGGGCCTTGATGTCGGGTCGTTGCCGGGATCGGACCGCGCTGGCGCGGTCCGGTTCCCTGACGACCGGGCCAACCGGATCAGAAATCCATGCCGCCCATGCCGCCCATACCGCCAGCACCCGGCATGGCCGGCTCTTCCTTCTTCGGCACTTCGGCCACGACCACTTCGGTCGTGATCGCAAGGCCGGCGACGGAAGCGGCGTGCTGCAGGGCCGAGCGGGTCACCTTGGTCGGGTCCAGGATGCCCATGGCGATCATGTCGCCGAACTCGCCGGTGGCGGCGTTGTAGCCGTAGCTGCCTTCGCCGGCCTTGACGTTGGCCACGATCACGCTCGGTTCTTCACCGGCGTTGGCCACGATGGCGCGCAGCGGGGCTTCCAGCGCACGGCGGGTGATGGCGATGCCCAGGTTCTGGTCTTCGTTGATGCCCTGCCAGGGCAGATCCGTGCACAGCACCTTGCCGGCCGGCAGCCCTTTTTAAGCGGGTACATATGCGTGATACGATCAAGGTGCTCCTGCTGCTGGGCGCATCCTTTGCGCTGGTTGCGTTGGAGAAAACCCTGGGCGAAAGGGCGCTATTTTCCGGATTGCTGGCGGTGATGGGGATGGGCGTCACCCTTTTAAAAACCAACGCCCCGGTTGCAAAGCGTATATCCGGCAAATTTTCAAAGCTTTGGGTGGCGGCAGAAATCTGGCTGTTTGTGCTGGTGGGTGCAACGGTCAACATCCGTTACCTTTTCTCCGCCGGGCTAAGCGGCATGCTGCTGATCACAGCTGCGCTGCTGTTTCGCATGCTGGGCGTGTGGATGAGTACGCTGGGTACAGACCTATCCCGGAAGGAGCGCCTGTTCTGCATGATTGCCTATCTGCCCAAGGCAACGGTGCAGGCTGCAATCGGCGCTATTCCGCTGGCGATGGGGCTTGGCAGTGGGGAAACCATACTTGCGGTGGCGGTTCTTGCCATTATACTTACAGCGCCGCTGGGGGCGTTGGGCATCGAGCTGAGCTATAAAAGGCTGCTTCAAAAACAGCAGTCGTAGTGTGCTTGTTCGATAGAACAAAAGAGGAACGAAAAATATTTTTCGTTCCTCTTTTTTAGATGATTTGCCTTCTGATTGGCTTATCCATTCTTTTTTATCAAGTATATAAGTTCTGTTCCGATGGTCTTTTTATCCTCAATCTCAAACTCGGCGGGCAAGCCGCCCTCGAACCATGCGGCGTAGTTCGCCTCCATGCCTTTTCCACGCCCGCCTAAACTACGCGTGGGAAAGCTGACAGCCATGCGCGGGGTATTGAGGGATTGTAAAAGTGCCATGGCAGAACCGGCCTGCTCCCGCTCCAGCAGGGGCAAAAGCTTAAAAATCAGCGCCAGGTCGCCGGCTTCGGCGGGCGGCGCACACAGCACATCCTGCAGGGCAAAGGTAAAATCCCAATCTTTTTCCCTAGCAAAGGGGGTGATGACATCCCCCAATCCCTGGTGGATATCACAGCCCCACACGGATGCAATGCCGCGCTCGTATAGCGCCAAGGGGTTAAGACCGCAGGCGATATCCAGCACGCGGCGGGGAGTTTCGGCTGAAAAGATAAAATCGTACAGGGTATCCAGCTCGGCCAGTCGCTCCTTGGTGGAGGCATGCAGCGACAATGCCTTTTTTACATCGCCCGCAGAAAGCGCGGCGGCAGCAGCCTTGAGCGATTCCGGGGTGACATATGCCCCGCAAATTCCATGCAGCCGGGTGCGTGCAGCCTCTACGGTCTGTTTGGGGGATTTATGCCGCCCCCATTCCTCAGTCAGGATGCGCCGCACGGTATCCGGGCAAAGGGCGCGGTATTTTTTTGAGGCCAGGATGGAGGTGAGGGCATCGTTGATGTTCATCGGTGTCTCCTAAATCGTTTTCGGGGTCTGACGCTCAGTGGAACGAAAACTCACGTTAAGGGATTTTGGTCATGAGATTATCAAAAAGGATCTTCACCTAGATCCTTTTAAATTAAAAATGAAGTTTTAAATCAATCTAAAGTATATATGAGTAAACTTGGTCTGACAGTTACCAATGCTTAATCAGTGAGGCACCTATCTCAGCGATCTGTCTATTTCGTTCATCCATAGTTGCCTGACTCCCCGTCGTGTAGATAACTACGATACGGGAGGGCTTACCATCTGGCCCCAGTGCTGCAATGATACCGCGAGACCCACGCTCACCGGCTCCAGATTTATCAGCAATAAACCAGCCAGCCGGAAGGGCCGAGCGCAGAAGTGGTCCTGCAACTTTATCCGCCTCCATCCAGTCTATTAATTGTTGCCGGGAAGCTAGAGTAAGTAGTTCGCCAGTTAATAGTTTGCGCAACGTTGTTGCCATTGCTGCAGGCATCGTGGTGTCACGCTCGTCGTTTGGTATGGCTTCATTCAGCTCCGGTTCCCAACGATCAAGGCGAGTTACATGATCCCCCATGTTGTGCAAAAAAGCGGTTAGCTCCTTCGGTCCTCCGATCGTTGTCAGAAGTAAGTTGGCAGCAGTGTTATCACTCATGGTTATGGCAGCACTGCATAATTCTCTTACTGTCATGCCATCCGTAAGATGCTTTTCTGTGACTGGTGAGTACTCAACCAAGTCATTCTGAGAATAGTGTATGCGGCGACCGAGTTGCTCTTGCCCGGCGTCAACACGGGATAATACCGCACCACATAGCAGAACTTTAAAAGTGCTCATCATTGGAAAACGTTCTTCGGGGCGAAAACTCTCAAGGATCTTACCGCTGTTGAGATCCAGTTCGATGTAACCCACTCGTGCACCCAACTGATCTTCAGCATCTTTTACTTTCACCAGCGTTTCTGGGTGAGCAAAAACAGGAAGGCAAAATGCCGCAAAAAAGGGAATAAGGGCGACACGAAAATGTTGAATACTCATACTCTTCCTTTTTCAATATTATTGAAGCATTTACCAGGGTTATTGTATCATGAGCGGATACATATTTGAATGTATTTAGAAAAATAAACAAATAGGGGTTCCGCGCACATTTCCCCGAAAAGTGCCACCTGACGTCTAAGAAACCATTATTATCATGACATTAACCTATAAAAATAGGCGTATCACGAGGCCCTTTCGTCTTCAAGAATTTTATAAACCGTGGAGCGGGCAATACTGAGCTGATGAGCAATTTCCGTTGCACCAGTGCCCTTCTGATGAAGCGTCAGCACGACGTTCCTGTCCACGGTACGCCTGCGGCCAAATTTGATTCCTTTCAGCTTTGCTTCCTGTCGGCCCTCATTCGTGCGCTCTAGGATCCTCCGGCGTTCAGCCTGTGCCACAGCCGACAGGATGGTGACCACCATTTGCCCCATATCACCGTCGGTACTGATCCCGTCATCAATGAACCGGACTGCCACGCCCTGAGCGTCAAATTCCTTTATCAGTTGGATCATATCGGCAGTGTCGCGGCCAAGACGGTCGAGCTTCTTAACCAGAATGACATCACCTTCCTCCACCTTCATCCTCAGCAAATCCAGCCCTTCCCGATCTGTTGAACTGCCGGATGCCTTATCGGTAAATATACGGTTTGCTTTCACACCTGCGTCTTTGAGTGCTCTGACCTGAAGATCAAGAGACTGCTGACTGGTTGAGACCCGAGCGTAACCAAAAAGTCGCATAAAAATGTACCTTAAATCGAATATCGGACAACTCATGTCTATTATTACAAATTTACGATTTAATAGACATATTAATGTAACAGTTTTACGATGTCCGATAATTTATAACATTTCGTACGGTTGGAAAAATGTTACTAAATGCCCGTCAGGCAGGGAGGCCGATATGCCCGTTGACTTTCTGACCACTGAGCAGACTGAAAGCTATGGCAGATTCACCGGTGAACCGGATGAGCTTCAGCTGGCACGATATTTTCACCTTGATGAAGCAGACAAGGAATTTATCGGAAAAAGCAGAGGTGATCACAACCGTCTGGGCATTGCCCTGCAAATTGGATGTGTCCGTTTTCTGGGCACCTTCCTCACCGATATGAATCATATTCCTTCCGGCGTCCGGCATTTTACCGCCAGACAGCTCGGGATTCGTGATATCACCGTTCTTGCAGAATACGGTTTACAATAAAGTGCTTGCCGACTTTCTTTGCAATGTCAGAGAAAACGCTCTCTGCGCGGCCCAGCTCAAAAGTGCTAACGTTGATGACTGGAAAGGACAACTTGATTGGAATCTCAAGTTTGTCCATTTGCTGTGTAATATCGCTCATCGCTTATCCTTTAAATAAATTTCGACTTGTTGATCACCTCACATCATAAGTTCATTTTATGATGCTGTAAATATCACCTTCCAACTCTGTAGCTGTTCACGGCGGACTCAACGCGCTTGACTGACACGTCTATACCATTTGTCACCAGCAACTCATGCACTTGGCAACAGGCCTGTTGTTTCAGGCCAAAGAACTCTTCGTTAACACGGGCATACTCTGCTGCCGAATTGGAGGCGGCTCGTCTTAGATCTGGCATCAGAGATTCAACGCGAGACTCTACTTTGTCCAGAGAGGAACTGGCAGACGACAAGCTGAACAGCGAGAAGACGCTCCCAAAGTCGAAACCATCATTCAAACCGGCAAAGTCCATACCCAGATCGATAAACTCAGTTGCCATTGAGTGGTGCAGTGAGCCCACAATGTCACGATGATCCCCCAGCGCATTTGCGAAGGCTTTCACAGCTCTCTTCGCATCGTCTATTTCACTGCTGGCCGAGGAGTTTGACATCGACGACATGACGGAAATGCCCTTGTTGTCAGTCACAAGGTCGAGAACCTCCATTGTTTGTGCTGATGAAACACTGGAAGAGGCCTCACTGATTTCACGTAAGGCTTTTTGCCCCATGTCCACCAGTCGCTTGTTGCTCTCGTGGAGTCGAGATGCGGCGTCAAGCCTATCTTGAGCTTGGGTGATTCGTTCCAGAATCTGGCTACCGTCAATCGCTTGCTTCACGGCCCGAGAAACCAATCCCTCTTTGAGCTGGTCTCTCCCACGGCGCAAATACCGCAAATCGCTGTTATGGCCTTTTAGTGCTGAACGTATAACGGCGATGTCTCGACGAAACTGCCAGAACGTTATAATTTTTTGCCAGATCCCCAACTGAGCACGCTGTTGGCAAAGAGCTTCGTACTCTGCACCTTTCTCTTCAACCTGGCTGAGAGCTGCGGTAATCCTGTCTTGATATTGCCGGTCGTCAGCCAAGTAACTTTGAATTGCTTGTTCCATCCCGTACCCCAAAAACTTTCACATGTGAAAGTTCATTCTTTCTTTGTTCTGCCAGTACAAAGTATTTTGCCTTAGAACGACCTCACACCCCGCCCCTGCTCACGCCCATTTTGGGCAATTACAGATTCAGCATTTACAGGCTTATAATGTGATGCCGTAATAGACAAATAAAAAACGGCATAGCCGTTTTTACCTTACTTTGCTTTGCTCCGGCCCCCGCATAGTGCATTACCAATGCGTGATGAAAAATCCTTCCATTCTGGACTGTTCCGGTAGTCATCCTGTCCAGTTGCTTGTTCCTGGCTGGTCGATGCGAATTGATTGAGAGCATCCGGGCACGAAGAGCAGACCCCGATACCTTCCACTCTATTCACGCGAAGCCAGTGACACGGTTGACCGTTTTCAACACAAGCGTGATCATCGGTGCATCCGCACCCTATACATTTAGCAGTGAGCATAAGCGCCTCCCCAAGTAAATTAACAACATCATAGTATCATTATGTGATGCTGTAAATATTAAAAAGAAAGCGGCCATAGCCGCCCTTCCGAAGTAATTTTCCTTTAGTGGTTGTCTTGGCCCTGTTTCCAAGCGACGAATGCCTGCACTAGCGGTACGCCATCATCACTCAAGGCATTCCCTTCTATCCATCCGCCTCGTATGACGACAGACTGCCCTGATTCCAAGCCAAAAGGTTCCCACTCAGAAGCCACCGGGGAACCGTCCACCAGCAGGTCGAGATCTTCAATCCATTTATCCCGGCCATCCAGAGTTTTCCAAACTGAGTCATCGACCCAAAAGGCCTTGATTTGTTCTGGTGTGGCATTGGTCCAATCGTTGTCTTTCCCGTCAGCAAGTGAAAGTACAGAGTCAACCGTTTGCTGCCAGTTCGGCCAATCTTCTTCGACAACAACGCAAGTAAGCGAGCTCTTGCCATTTGCTCTGCGGCCATCATCAACCTTCCGGATCAGCCTTTCCAGTGTCGCCAGCTCCTCATCGCAGAGCACGGCCTGTGCATCGCTTATCTTTGCCACGAAGTAACGTGCTTCAAGCATCGACATAATTATTTTCCTCCCCAGGGCACAAGTTTTGTCGAATATCCAAGCATTAGTGGGTGCTTCGGGTCCCCCGAACCAGTCACGCCAAATGCCAATACCGGCTTCCCAGATGCAACGAGCTGCTCTAAAAGCCTGTCCAAATGAACATGCAAAGACTTAGGCAGCTTAGTTCGGCTCCCCCAGCAGGGCACCAAGACATCAGCATCCCGAATAATCCTTTCCAAGTGGATTTCATTTTCAGGCCCGACAGGATCAACCGCCGTAGCCAGCTCTCGAACGTCGGTCGCCCGAAAAGCAAAAGCATTACCGACTATGAATCGCCTCCCTCCGTTGACCTTGGTAAACCCTATCCACTTTCTGACCGTGTGATCGTCCTCGGTGGCCGTGGCCGTAGAGCCGTTTACACCAAAATAACCGAACACAAGGCCTTCGGGTTGCACATCCCTTTCCAGACGGTATCTGTACATGCCGCACTTGCTGATAATTGCACTCAAAGTGTCACCTCTTTTTGAATGAAAAATGCCCTTTCACAGTTGCATTTTTTAATGCTGTGATAGGATAAAAGTGTAAGTTGAAAAGGAGAGATGACCATGAAACATGTACTGAATATCGCGCTGATGGCTGTTGTTATTCTTGGCCTGGCTATGCTTGAGGCCACCAACTGGGGTTACGCAGTGCTGGCTATCCCGGCAGTGATTTGGGCCAAGTCGGTGCTCAACCTTCTGCACAAACTGCCGGTTCTGGCTGCTGCTTTTTGGATTCTGGTTGCTGTTTTCGCGTGGCAAGCGGCACTTGTTGGTATCCTGTTCTATGGCGTACTTGCGACCCCTAAAGCGCCAGCAAACACCAATGGCAAGAAAAGCCGAAAAGCCAATCTGATGGGCACTTACAGCTACGACTTTAAAACCGGCGAATGCTTTAGCTAAGACTGGCTCCACGGTTATTTCTCCTCAGCCTTCCTGATGGGCGCTCTCAGCGCTCTCAGGACAGCTTCTTCAAGAGCTGCGGCCCCTGCCCTATCACGTCGCTTTGTTAATGCCCCATATTGCTTCCTGATGGGTAGCATCAGCTCTTCGAGTTCATTGCGCTTCCTATCGTCGGCTTCAAGTTTCTCGCTTCGCGCCAAGGCTTCGGCTTGCTCGCTTTTTGCTTGCCACTCTATCTTGTCGCCTTGCACTTCCCATGCTTTAACGTAATGAGCATCATCCAGACCTTTTGCTCCGTTGTCCGAAAACGAGGCCCCTGAGTAAATGCCACCGACAACCCAGCGCCTTTTGCTTTTTCCCTTTGAGAAATACATCTCACGGCCTAAAACACCATCGCGCAAAGTGGCTACCGAGATAAATAGCCCAGCGTCCCCTTTCCTAAAGCCGCAGAACACAAACTCAAGCGGTTCGTATAAATCACTCATGCTGATCACTCCGAAGAACAGACAAGACCTTCTCAGCTCGCTCCTGGAGGTCTATGAGTTCGGCAGCATCATTACCGCTCAATGACATGTCCCCGCCATAGAGGCGATACTCAACGCTGTCCATCGCCTGGCGAAGCAATCCTAGAAGAGCATTCACGTTTGCCGGTGTTGATAGGGCGACGGCTTCACCTTTCAGCTCACGTCCATTAAATTCCGACCACTCGGCTATGCCTGTCAGTTCGCAACAATTTGAGCAGGACATACTGGCAACATTCTGGGGATCGTCTGGACAGTGTTCATTGATGACAAAGTTCATCTCGTCACTGCCGCACTTTCCACAAATGATGTGTACTTTTTTGCCCATGCTGCTGCCCTTAGTGGAGAGTCTGCTCTTCCACAACAATCATCCCGTCAACCAAGCTGATTGTGGCGGGACCGCAGTTACCCAGCACCTCAGCTTTGACTCCGTTGTTCAACGCGACATAAAGCCGTCTCGCCCCGTTGGTGACGCGGATGCCTTTCTGGTCGAGTTGTTCAAGCATTTCTTCGTAGGTAATTTTTTCGTCCATCAGTTCTCCTCAGCAAGGATCTCGTCGATGAGGTTCTTTGCTATCAATCTGGCATCCAAAGGGACAGCCAGGCTGTCAATTCTGCCTCTTTCATGGGCAACAATGAGTTGCGCCTTCCAAGCTATCCCGGAAAGAGAAGCATCAGGTTCTTTACCTGAGCTTCTCATACATCTTGCGTTTCGGTACGCCGCCAGCCACTCAGGTCTGGTTGAGTTATAACGCCCAAGGCCAGCTTTTCGTTGGAAGCACATTCATCGCGCACCTTTACAGATTCATTTTATGATACTGTAAACAATAAAAAGACACCTTGCAAGACTTTCACATGTGAAAGTTTTCTGGTTTACATCTGCTCGCTTGGATCAAACCCCAAAGCCTTGCACACGTCATCCAGGTCATCGAGCGTGAAGAATCCCAGCGTCAGTTCCCCGGAGCGCTTCGCGGGGTTATAGCGAACTTTGATAGGCCTACCCGTAGCATCGCTCATCAGGGTCTCCAGGCGCTTAATGTCTGCATCCCTGTCCACTTCTTTGCCCTTCGCTATCGCCTCAAATTTATGAACCGGTGTCCTGGTATGCAGGAGATCCCTCAGGAGCTTTTCTCTCTTGCTGAAAGGTAACTTAGCCACGGCCCTCACATGCCCCAGGGTGATCTTGCGTGGATTTCTGAGCCAGAGTGTTAGCTCTTCCTCCGATAGCGTACCGGCGCGTTTCAGGTGTGTAACCGTATAGACCTTCTCAATACCCAGATCCTCTCTGATCTGACTGTTTGAACGCCCCTCTCCGCTTAGGAACGCGACCACATAGGCCTTTTCTGCATCAGTCATGCCTGGATGCTGGTGGTAGTAGTCAATGGCTTCTCTTGCATCGAGCAGTAGGGGTAGGTTGTTCATTCAGGACACCTTTTAGTCACATGACTATATCGAGGCTTATTCTACCCCCTATTTTAGTCACATGACTACTTACTGACATTTCGGCCCCCATCGCCGCCGATTTTTCTTGATTATAGGTTTGAATCTATATAGGATTGCACCTATATTAAGTAAGGAGAAATCATGTGGGTCATCGAGACAACCGACACCTTTGATGAGTGGTTCGATGCTCTGGATGATACCGATAGAGCAAACGTGCTGGCTTCGATGATGGTGCTGCGAGATAGAGGCCCCATGCTGTCGAGGCCATACGCGGATACTGTTAACGGTTCATCCTACAGCAACATGAAAGAGCTTCGGGTCCAAAGCAAAGGAGATCCTATCAGAGCGTTCTTTGCGTTCGATCCAAAGCGTAAGGGGATTCTTCTCTGCGCCGGTAACAAGACCGGGGACGAGAAAAGGTTTTATGAAGTAATGATCCCAATTGCAGACCGTGAGTTTGCGGCGCACTTGGATAAATTGAAGAAGGAGTGACGTTATGGCAAGAACTCTTGACCAAATGCTGGCAACAGAAAAGCCTGAGGTTGTTGCCAAAGCACAGAAAGCGGCCACTGAGATGTTACTGAACATCCACTTGGCAGAGCTTCGTGATCGCATGAACCTTACCCAGGGGGAAATTGCTGCATCTCTGGGTGTGAGACAGCCGACAGTCTCCGAGATGGAAAAACCTGGACGAGATCTCAAGCTGTCGTCCATTAAGCGGTACGTTGAGGCCTCCGGTGGCAAGCTACGCCTCGATGTTGAACTTCCGGACGGCACCCACTACGGCTTTGCCGTTTAACTCGATACGCCCCGTTATGGGGCGTATTACTTCTCTTGCTCTTCTTCCAGCCGTTTTCGGTATATCTCTCCTGCACGTTCCCTGCCATCGTCGGTCAGCCTAAAGGCCAGCTTTAGAGAAGCATTCCGGTACTTGTTCAACAGGCCGTTCTCCACCAGCGTGTGGCATGACGTTCGGAAGTTCGTTCCATGAATACCGCTCTGGCGAGCTGAATTGATCATCTCCAGTATTTTTACACCTGGTACAGGCTCGGCTTTTCCACCGGCCTCAATTGCGTATAGAATGAACAAAACGTCTTTTTGAGTTGACGACAATCTCATCCCTTCCCCTTATTCATGTCTGATATGAATAAGGCTCCCACGAAGGAGCCTTATGTAAACCTTATTCATGTGTCACATGATTAAGATCTAGTTCACGGAGTCTTTCAACCCCTTACCAGCTTTGAACCCAGGAATGTTGGCCGCCGCGATCTGGATGTTCTCTCCAGTCTGGGGATTCCGCCCGGTTCGCGCTGCGCGTTCCTTAACGTGGAAAGTACCAAACCCAGTGAGCGCTACTGTCCCACCCGCTTTAAGCTCCTCTGTCACTGAGTTGATCAGCGCATTTACCGCAGCTTCGGCCTTTGCTTTGTTAATGTCAGCGTCTTCGGCCACTTTCATAATCAGTTCACTTTTGTTCATCGTTATTCCTGTTTGTTTTCTTGGTTACTGTTTACACCTGCATACTCTGGGGTGTGGTTAGTGCTTTCTTCGCCACTCCCAAGGGGGAGTTCTCTCCGATTCCGGTAATGCCCAGAGACCTCGCTTATCGGCTTTGGCTTCGGCCTCCAGCTTGAACAGCTCCGGTGTTTTGGCGTACTGCCGGTACACCCACGCACTCCCAGAACGGACCATTTCGGCATTGACCCATTTGCCATCGACATAAAGGTTGGCGACCAGACGGCCATAACGGTCTTTGTCGATTTGCTCGACTTTAATCATTCGACCAAACACCAGATCGGACAACACCTGTTTCGCCTTTGAGCCGTAGGGTTGTTTCTTCTCTGGGGTGTCGATTTCCGCCAGCCTTACCCGGTACTGGATTTTGCCGCTCCGGCAATCTTTCCCGGAGTCACAGCTTTGTTCAGTCAGGACCTTGACCGTATCACCGTCAGACACCCCCACAACCTTCGCAGTAAAGGTTTCTGCCCATACCTGAGGGGCCACCACCAGCATGGCTACCAGGAACGCTGAAACCCCCGTATTTTTCACAAAACCTAACCTCATAATCACTCCATCCAAATTACTTTTTTTTCCCAGCCGGTAGAGCCTTGGCCCAACAGAGCCTTGTTTCATCCACCTTGCTGTCTACGATTCGACAGGCATCCCAGTTAAGAGATGACCAGTGAGCAATGGCAGAGGCCAACCAGTACCACGGTGCCGTAAACACCGGCTGGCCCCCTTCCTTCGTTTTAAATACCTGGTATCGCATGTTGATCCTCCTGTTTGGGTGAGGCTTAGGCCTCGTAATAGAAATTTTTTGTGTCCGGATAGGGTTTAAAGCAATGAGCCGTGGCTCTCCCCAGGGAAAGCACTGAAGCCTCAGCTTCCGGCGCTTCCTCAGTGTCTTCACGAAATTCCCCGCCAAGTTGCTTCACCCATTCGGCAGCGAGCTGCACACCTTCATCAAAGGGAACTTTGTTCTTTTGAAGCACATCCAGATAGGAAAGCAGCAAGCAGTGAGGCGTAATGACGGCGGTGTTCCAATCGGTTGCGAGCCGTGTTTCGTCCATATCTGCATACCAGGCATCAACCTGATGTTTCAATCCGATCTCGGCCATCATGCCGTGCTTACCGGCGACCTTTCTGCCTTCCTCTACCACATCAACCGGGGCGTCCCAGTAGAGGACTCCCCCGTCCGCTTCTTGGGTCGCACAGGTTGCACCTTGCGGCCAATGCCTCCGTTCCATAACGAGCTCGCAGAGCGTTTGGTTGCCTACAGGAGCCTTGTAGTCCTCATCGAGATTCACCACGATGGTTTCCGGCTCCTGTTCAACCGGTGGCAGGTATCTGGCGACCAGAGGCATTGTCAAAATCACAGCCCCATCCATGTGAAAGGATGTTGGAGCCTTCACTATTCGGTCCATTACCCAGCACCAAGCATGAAGCAACCGATCCTCTACCTTGTCGTCAGCCTCAATCTCTTGAACGAACTGGTTGAAACGAACCTGACTATCCAGAAACAGGCCTGTGCTCTGACACTTATCGCTGATCGTATGAATGAGCTCCGCCTGCTCCAGAAGCATTTCTCGGGTGACTTCCTCCACATCACCAAATGCGTCAAACAACTTTGTCATGTAGTCACGAATTTGCATGTTCTTCCCCCTCGGCATCGAATTGCTTTGCAAGCTCAGGATCACCGGCCCAGCGAAGGGCGTCTCCCATATGCGTGAAAGCGCGTTTATTGTTATCCTGCTTATTCACCCTGACCGGCGTCTTTTGGTCACGAGGCTGTAGTAGCCAGTACCCGGCCTCTTCCCTGATTAGTTCTGCGGCCACCAGAAAGCCGTTCTTCGTTGCAATGATCATCATCAGCTCCCGTGGTTAAGCCAGTAGGCATAGATAGTGATGGCAAGGCCTCCCGCGAGCACAATGACTGCGGCGGTACGCTGGACCCACTTCGATGCACCAAACCGCGCCAGGTGTCTCCCCAGGAACTGGAAAGGTGCTGTCTTTCCGATAGCGCGAATCACCCAGGAGATTGCCAACAGAAGGATGGCTGTGGCCGGGTATATACCAACCCCTAAGAGATTCATCTCTCCGACCGCGAGCTGATAGATGAATGCCAACAGCATGGCTACCGCAGTCAATACAGCTACAACCTTGGTCCCGTTTCGCCAGTCCCACGCTCGACGTGCGTCACTGGTAAAACTCACCATCGAGACAAGGAACGGCATAAATGGCAGGTTCATGCTGGTGGGTTTATCCATGAATGCGTCAAGACCCACAAACATGGCCGTCATCACCACATAGAACAACAGGGCGGGGACAAGCATGTCGCGTAAAGACCGAACCTGGTTGGCGTTCGCGTTTTGAGTATTCGTCGTCATTGTGTTTGCCCCTTCAACATTCCCCATAGCTGACGGTGAAGATCAGCGATTACCTTGTACGTCCCCTTCACTGCTGGTTGCTCAAGGGTCTTGAGCATCCACAAAGCAATAAACAGGCTGGAAAGCAGTGCCACCACCAACTGGATGTTGTGGCTACTCAAATAGACGGCATAGCCGTTTAGGCAGGCACTCAATAGCAACCAGACCCTGGCCGTCATCAGCCCCCAGCGGTGATAGGTCACGAGCAGGTAGGCTGTTACGACAGAACAGAGTGTCATGGCACCAGAAGTGGCTAGGTAAACGACCCATGTACTGGCCTCGCCAGTGACGTAAGTGCCACCAACGGAGAAGGACAAGCCAAAGATCCAAATTGCTGCATTCCGGAGTAGGGCATCAACAATGATGTAACTAGCAGCGAGATTGATAATTCCGCGTTTTAGCATTACCCCCTCCCGTTATTCTGATACCTGCCCAGCTCAGCCCTGAGCCTATTAATTTCTTCCGTGGCTTCGGCCAACTGCTCCCGATACTTCTTGAACTGCTGATATGAATGCCAGGACTGTCCTTTCGATACTGACTTCGTGATGGCGGCGACCTCATCCGGCGTCAACCGGGTGAGCTGCTCTTCCGGATAGATCAGGATGGTGTTGCTGTCCCAGTCAAAGCCTGCGTGAATAGCTTTCACCCCCACTGTAGGGGTTCCACCAATCCCACCTGGCTGGTGGATGACAAGCCTCAAAGGCGCTGAGGCCTTGTGTGGATGAAGGCTATCGAGAGCCTCTTTTGCTTCTTGTAACTCCATAGATTCACCTCATAGTGAAATCAGGCCCCGGAGAGCCTGACTTTCACATGTGAAAGTTAATTTGCCTTCTGCTGTCTGGCAGAAACCCTCAAGGCCAGCGCCTTTTGCATGTCGGGCTGCTGGAAACGCACCTTGGTCCGATCAGGCCAACTGTCCATTTCATTGCACCGCAGGGTGTCTATGGCCGCATCACGGTAAACCTGATAGAAGTCGGTTCCACCTATGGAGTTAATTGCCATCATGGCGGCAAACATCGGGTTACTGTTCATGACGCTTGTAAGAGTCTCGGGGGTCATTGGGGTGTCGCATGACTTGTTGAGGGCAACCAGCAGGTCATTACCAACCAGGGCACAGGCAGCGCATACCTGTTTGGTATCATCCAAGGCCTTCGCGTATTCGTTGTTTGGCTGAGGGACGCTTGAGCAAGCCGACAGGACAAGCAGCCCCGCCAGAAGGCATCCCAATTTAGTTGTAATCTTGATCATCAGTTCTCACTCCACTTTCACATGTGAAAGTTTTTATTGGTTCGCGGAGTCGTCTTGTTGCGACTCAATCATCATTTTTCGCATCACGGCCATGATGGCTTGCGCCGGTTGAGCGCCGCCGAGAAGCTGGCTCTTGCCGGTATGGTTGTCCACTACAAAAGTGGCTGGTGTCCCGTTGACGCCATAGCTCTTGGCTTTCTGGATGTCAGCTTCAACCTTGTCTTCGTACTTTCCTGAGCCGAGGCACTCCCGGAACGCATCCAGATCAGCACCAACACCAGTGACAACAGAGGCCAGGTCAGCAACACCGCCACCATTCCCCTGGGTATGGTGGAAAATGTCGTTAACGAAGACCCAGAAGCCACGGTTGCCCTTCTGCTCAGCAATACATTCAGCGGCCAGAGCTTCCTTGTGAGCTGCCGGGTTATGGAAATCGAGAGGCATGTGCTTCCACTGCCAATTCACATTGCCTTTGCTGGCATCCACAATTTGTTTGGGTGTGTCGTGGAATCGCTTGCAGAATGGGCACTCCATATCGGAGAACTCCACCAGCGTGAACCGAGCACCAAGGTCCCCGTAGATGTGTTTGCCTTCTTCGACCTTCTCAGGTGCTGCCTCGAACTGGGCATACTTCTGATCGATGTCGGCTTGTTGTTTCTGCGCGACAAACTTGTTGATGCTTTCGGCCACAGCAGCTTCAAACTCTGCCTTGCTTTTGAAGGTGACGCCTTCGGCATCCTTCACCTGGTTGACCGTAGACTTCACGTTGGCGATCTCTTGCGCCAGATCCTTCTCTTTCACGAACTGGTAGATCCCGAACCCGGTTCCTACGAGCCCCAAAAGAATGGCGGCAACAACCCCGAGACGTAGTGATTTGGTACTTTGTTCTGTCATATCAAACTGCTCCTATCAGTAAACTTTCACAGCGCTGAGTTCTTGCACGAAGGAACTGGCTTCGAGCTTCGCTCGTTGGGTCAGTCGCCGGATGATGTCTTCGGTTGGTGTGTAGTCCACCAAGTTGCTCTGGTGGATGACGTCTCGCGCCACGGAGTTCAAACTACCCAGGCCATCAATCAGCCCAATGTCTTTGGCCTGCTCCCCGTTCCAGAGCAATCCAGAAAACACCTCTGGGTCGTCTTTCAGTCGATCACCCCGCCCAGCCTTCACTCGTTCGATGAACTGCTGGTGGGTTTTCGATAGAACGCCCTCCCAGAATTTCTTCATGTCAGAGGTAAGAGGGGAGAATGGGTCGAGAAGCGCTTTGTGCTCTCCGGAAGTGATAGCCCGGCGCTCGATGCCGAGCTTGTCCATCAAGCCGGTGAATCCAAACCCCGAGCTGATGACGCCGATAGAACCGACAAGGCTGGCGCGGTCAGCATAGATTTCATCCGCAGCAGAGGCGATGTAGTAACCGCCAGAGGCACCGATGTCATCAATGATGGCGTAGACCTTTTTCTCCGGATGAAGGGCTCGCTGCGCCTTCACTTCGTCATAAATCCGTCCTGCTTGAACCGGGCTACCGCCAGGGCTGTTTATGCGAAGCACGATAGCTTGTGAGTTCGGGTTGTCGAATGCAGCTTGGATGGACGGGATAAGGTGATCAGCATCGGCCAGAGTGCCAGCAGCAATTTCACCACGGATGTTGATATACGCGGTGTGAGGGGCTCCTGCCTTGGCGCTTTGCCACGGCATCCCACCCGGATTAGATGCCAAAATGATGAAGCCGATCATGAGAAGCACGAAACCAGATGCGCGAAGCACACGCAACATGGTCCGCCAGCGCCGGTCTTTCACCTGCTCTTTATGCAGGGTGAACATGTACTTCTCAATGAGTTCTTTCTCCCAGGGGATCTCTTTGTTTTCTGCCATTAGTTTTTCCTTTTGCATGTTTCGATTATCAGTCCCCAGAACTCTTCATCAGCGCTATCAGCCCGGTCTTTGACTTTCTGGTAAACAAGGTTGGTGTTGAGCTGATGCTCACGACAGAACTGAGCAATGTTGCTGTAGGTCCTGTCCAGATAGGTGAAGGGTTTCCCTTTACCTTTTTTCTTGGCGAGGATGAGCTTCCACTCATCATTGGAGAGTTTGTCTGCGGCCTTCCCGGTGTCCGCAATGCGCCTACGCACCGTTACCGGATCAAGTCCATGTGCTCTGGCTATGCTGGCAACGCAGTTGAACTTCCGACCGTCAATCATGACAGTAGGCAAATCACCAGCGGCAGCCTCCTTGAATCGGAAACCTCTGTAACCTGGTTTGAAGATCCCAGGAGCAAGTTGCTCACGGAACTCGATTGCTTGTTCTGACCTGACAAACTTGCTGTCGATTTTGCCGAGCATGTACTTAGCCCGAGCGATTACCTGGTAAAGCGTCTTCTCCAGGAGCATGGCGTCAGCAGCTCGACTCGGAAGACCTATGTCGTCTTCTTGCTCGATACCCAACATTTCTGCATGGCTGGAGCCTTCTGCATGTCGGAAACAGCCGTCGTACTCAAAAAGAAAGGAGGCCAAACCTCCTCTCAGCTTTGCTTTGAACCGGGTGTTGGCCGCGTTCTCTGGCGCTGGTGCCAGCTCGGACACTTCAAGCCCTAAATTTGCGGCCAACTTCCGCAGGTCTTCCTCTCCAATTCGGCATCCAGGCTGCATAACCTGCGCCAGAGCAGATTCATCAGCACATCCGCGTTCTTTCAGCTCAGCCAAGAGGTAGGGAACTCGTACTACCCCCATAAGCTCAAGCTCCCTGAATCGCGTGGACCACCAGCTCACAGAGTTTCCCGTACACAGGAGCAAGGCAGAGTGAAGCCATCACCATGCCAAAGGCTTTCGATGGAGCCTCTTTGGCGAACTTGGTCAACCACGGCATCATGCCGCACAGAGCAGCAACCATAGCGCCAGCCACCCCCAGGGAAGGGAATGCCATCACTTGGGCCAGAATGAAGAAACACTGGGCGTATGCCGCATGGGTCATCGCCTTCTTATCTGCTGCCGTGAACTCCACGGCATCTACGCTTTTGACTTTTTCCATCACATTGTCCTCATGCAACATCAGGTTTTCCGAAAAATTTCTCATACACTTCGAGGTCGAAGGCCAGCATGGTCTTTGCCGCCTTTTCACTAAGCTGGTGGAGGCTAAGCATCTGAACCTTGTCAGTGCCGGTCACTTGCAGATCCACCGCGAACCACGTCCCACCTTTGGTCACGGCCAGAACTTGCACCGCCCAGGGCTTATCCAGTCGTTCGGGCGGAGTGATCATGTTCGACACTTTGGCGACCGTCGCGGTTGAACCTACCCAGTGCTTGTCGAACGCAATGACGTTCAACGCTTCAAACGCATCCTTCGCAGCTTTAAACCGGCTCCGGACAGCATCTTGTTGCTTCCAAGCCATGAACTGGAGAAGGGTCATTCCACCAGCCATAAGGGTGAGAAAACTCAAGCCATTGGCGGCAGCTACGACCGTCGCTACCAAGGACCCCAACATGACGAAGCGGTTATGTTTAAGCTGGGCCACTATTCACCTCCTATACCAACCAGCGTACAGGACTTTTCAAAAATGCAACCCCGCCTAGCTGCCCAATTCGGGCAACCCTGATTCAATCCAGAACTTTCACATGTGAAACTTTCCGCCACAGGAACAGGAGGTTTTTACCTGACCAGAACGGATGGATTGATAGCGGTGCCACAGCTTGACCACTTCTTTTTCGCTGAGAAGGTTTGTCTTGATGTAACGGACTCTATCCCCGTCCGCTGTCTCAACAACGGTTCGGACATAGCCGTACTTGGCAACGGGTGCCTTGTACTTGTGTGACAGAATTACCCGGTAAACCGAGAGCTGGATAATGTCCGACTCATAGATGTGGTTTACCTGGCGCAGCTTGGTGTCCAAGGGAATGAGAACCCCATTCTTGGTTTGGTACACCTGATCAACCCTGCCGTGCATGGGCACCGGCTGTGTGGTTGATATGTCCTGTTCGGACAAAAACAGAGTGGCCGAGCGCAGCTCATAAGGCATGTTCTCTGATTTCCACCACGCCCAGGTGTCTCCAATGCCGCGTTTGCGCCATTGGTCCACTTTCGCAATGACGAAAGGGGCGATGATCAGGACGAATATCCAGAGAACTGGCTTCATGACTACCTCCGGCCCCTAAACCACTCTGGATGATTGGATACATCCATGCTCTTAACCTGTGATGAGAAGACCAGTAGCTCTTGGGTCGTCAGGACGGTCTCAGGAGCCCGAGCGATGAAAGGTCTCAGCAATTCAGAACCCGCATAGATATTGATGACCATATGCAATCGCTCTGTTGCTCCAGAAACTCTCCGCCAGCTCCGGTAGGTTTCTGTTGATTTGGCATAGCCAACCAAGGCAGGAGCCAGCGTGTCGGACTCCTTCGTATTCAACTTCCCTTTTGCTGCCTTCGATACGAACTCAGCGATCACCGAAGCCAGCATGTCGGAGGTAAGGTGAAGCGGCAGCTTTATCGTGTCGAAGTCAGCCTGCTTGATGGTGAACAGGCGGATGTGATCGTTGCGGTAGTCACGCACATAGATGACATGACTCTCAAATGGGTTGGAGTGGTTAAAGGCATCCATACCCCAGCCTGCGGCCTCAAGATGTGCGTTTGATACTGACTTGTCGTAATCAAATTCCACGCTATTACTCTCCGTCTTGTCGTTCAGGAACTTTCACATGTGAAAGTTTTCCGTCGGTCATGATGTCCAGGACGGCTTTGCCCAGTCTCATCCCTTTATGGTTTTGAACCGGGTCTCCCTTGTAGAAAAGTCCTGGCTCGTTATCGGGATGGAATACCCCGTGAGGAATGTTGTCGTGATCGCCCAGCCACATGCGTAGCCTCAGATCCACCAGCCACCCATCATCCAGGACAACCCAGAAATGCGGTGTCACGATGTCCTTGGTCTGTTCGTTTCGCACAAAGCCATACATGCAGTCATGAGGTACACCCGCTTCATTGAGTAGGTGGCTTACTGCCCATGTCATACCGTCACATTCCATCTGGCAGTCATCCAAGGTCATAAGGACGGCTTCCAGTTCCCGGTGCCACTCCGTCATTTGCTTGGCCGCAGGTTTTACCACCAGCTCGTTTTTGTTTTCTGCCAAGATGATGTCTTCCTCGTCAATATTGCATTCGTCTATCGCTTCCGAACGGATGGATACCGCTTCATCCCAGTCATCGCTCGATCCGAAAATGCTCCAACCCTCAAGACCGTAATTCACCCATACGATGAACCGCTTTATCGTTTTCATGTGCGGCCCCCTTTAACCGTGCAACGTTCCCACATACTCACCCCTTCAAACCGTAACCCCACCAAAAAGCCACTTCTTGATGATTTCCAATCAGCAGCGGCAGGTTGCCCCTGAACTAACCTCACCGAAAAACCACCTTTAGATTGCTTTCTGGTGCTTATCAAGTTCTCCTGAGTGATTAGTCGTTCTGAAAACTTTACTTTTCACAGTATCATTTTATAATACTGTAAATCATAAAAACAACCCAGTAAAGAAAAAAGAGCGACTTATGTTGAGACGAGAAAACCAAGGAGATTTGTTCGATGACCAGGTGGTGTTGCCATCACTGGAGTCGGTTCTTACCGGCATATCTTCCAGTCAGCGTTGTGACGATAGAACAACGTACTTCTCCGCTCCGGATGTGGACCTGAGTTTGTACGATCACATCATTGTTTGCCTGTCTGGAGGCAAAGACTCGATTGCTGCGTACTTGCGGCTGGTGGACATGGGTGTTGATAAGTCAAAGGTGGAGTTCTGGCACCATGATGTTGATGGTCAGGAAGGCAGTTCGTTGATGGATTGGGCCTTCATGCGTGATTACTGTCGTCAGCTCGGGGAAGAACTGGGTATCCCAATGTACTTCTCGTGGCTTGAGGGCGGCTTTGAGGGCAAAATGCTCAAAGACAATGCCTATAGCCACCCCCATCGTGTAGAGACGCCTGAGGGGCTTCTGGTGCTGCCTAGAGACCATAAGCGCTCTAAGCCTGGTACGCGCCTTCGTTTCCCTCAGCAATCGCCATCACTCCAAACAAGGTGGTGCTCATCAGCCTTGAAGATCGATGTTGGCCGCAGAGCTCTTAATAACCAGGAGCGCTTCAAGGGGAAGAAGATCCTTTTCATCACTGGTGAGCGCCGGGAGGAAAGTGCAAACAGATCCAAGTACAACCAGCTTGAGGCTCATGCCTGTGACAGAAGATATGGGAAGACTGCACGGTTAGTTGATGCCTGGAGGCCCGTTCTTCATTGGACTGAGGAGGAGGTATGGGAAGTAATCGAGCGTCACCGCATCCTGGCCCCAGTCCCTTATCGCCTTGGCTGGAGCCGGTCGTCGTGTATGACCTGCATCTACAACTCACAGCGTATCTGGTCCACGATCCGTCACTACTGGCCTGAACGAGCTGGGAAAATTGCTCAGTATGAACAAACCTTTGGTGTGACGGTATCAAGAAAAAAAATCGACGTAATAGATTTAGGTTCTGCTGTTGCGCCGATACAGATTAGTGATGTTGAGGCATTGGAGCAGGTATCCAGAGAAGATTACACGCTCCCGATTTTTGTGCCGGAGGGGCAGAAGTGGGTTCTCCCTGGTGGCGCATTTGGCCGAGAGGCCTGTGGTTCTGATTGATTTGTGCAGAGGTGGCAATGTTGGATTTTGTTTTTTTGGTGTTTTTGGGGTTGGGCATATCTACGGTGCTGGTGCGTCGGTCTTCCCGTAAGGGGATGGATCTTGAGCTGACATGGCTCCAGTCGTTGAAGGTCGTGCTGGTTCGTGGAGCTGTTGCATTGGGCCTGGGTTTTGGCATTGGCAGGCTTGTATTGATGGGGATGCAGTATGGTTTCCTGAGTGAGTCTGTCCTGAGGGAACATGCACTTGTCTCCGTAGCGGTGGTTCTGATCTGTGGGCTTGGTTCGTTCGTTGCGTTTCAGTGGATCATCGGGAGGATCTCTGGAAGATCGATCAGCGTCGTTTCTGTGATCAAAGCTGTGATGTACGAGTCTGGTTACTTTGTGCTGTCGATGCTTATCTTGTTGGTGATACTCGTCCTGTTCGGCCTTGCATACGAGACTTTTTTCTAAAAAAACAGTGTTGATTATTTTTTGTTCAGTGATCAAAAGGATAAATATAAAGATCTTTAGATCTTTGTATAAAGGATTAAAAACGGTTAAAGACAGGTTAGGCGTTCTAAATCACCACTCAACACATTGATATTACTGGTGTTTTCATATTTATTCCGTGCAACAAACCCATAGGTTGCCGTGCAGCGTTCCCATAGGTTGCCGTGCAACGTCCCCACATACCCTTGGATCTTATCCACTGTTATCCACACGGAACCCCTCTTTTTTCCACAAAATCCTTACAAAACAGAGCTTTCGTGCAGCGTTCCCACATATCAGATCTGGTGTTCGTGCAGTATTCCCACATGTCTAAGGTCATACGTGCAGTCGCCCCATATACAATTTTCTGAACGTGCAACGTACCCACATGTCAATTTTGGTCGTTTTTTGCACCGTGCAGCGTACCCACATATGATCGTGCAGCGTTCCCATATACCAAAACCCCGTTTATGCACAGGAAATGTGGATAACTTTTGGCCTCTTTTTGTGTGCGCGTGATCACTTTATGGACTATTAGAGTCATTTTGACTGCTTTTTTAGGTTTGTCCTGATCTGTCAATCTTTGTTCTGCTTCGTCAATCGTGCAGAGTTCCCATATATCGAGAGGTTCAGGACCTGCTTTCGTGCAACGTACCCACATATCAAATCTCATAACGTGCAGGTCCCCCACATCCTCACCCTTTAACTATCAATACCTTACGGGAACCACTCTACGGGAACCACTGGAGCAGCATGGCACTTATCCTTCGTCGTGGCTTACGCTTGCACGATACTGAGACTCAGCTTGCGACTACCGTGCAGCGATCCCATATATAGAGCCCCAGCCCACGCTGCATCTGGGGTCACGTTCGCTCTATCCGTGCAGCTCCCCCATATGCGGAGGCATTCCGTTTCCGGTCCTGCCTGGTGGGCGTACCTTGTGCGCTTTCTTCTGGCATAAAAAAAGGCGCTGACGCGCCTATCTTTCTTTTCCCTGGGGGGTGGGAGATTCTGGTGGCTATCTCCCCTTACGTTGGGGTTCATCAATGATGTCGTGGTCGATCATGCCGTGCTTGATGGCCCGTAGCTCTGTCTGCTGCTTACGCTTGTTGGACGCCATCACCTGCTTCACGAAGTTCTCATGAGGCCTTATGACGTACCGCACGTCGATGACTCTGCGGCCATCCTTGATCTGGTTCGCGTCGTAGTCGCTTATGACCTCTTGTTTGATGAGGGCCTCCAGAGCGAGCTTCATGGCTCTGACGTTCTCCGGCATCCGTGGGCTCAATTCACGAGGGCTCTGGGTCAGGAAGCTGATAAGCGATGGCGTGTACGGCGAATCTGGTGATGCTTGAGTCCAGTAGTGGCTCATTCGCTTGTAGATGTACCGTGCAAGAGGGGAGCGGATTTGCATTCCGATTTTGTAGTTGTACTGACGAAACGACAGATTCATGATCGATTCGTTTACCAGCGGGTTGAACTGCACATAGCACCTGGCGTTCCCGCCTTTCTTGCGAAACTCACCTCTGGTGGTCAGTCCCACCATCGGGAAGAAGCTGGAGCTGATGAAGGCTTCACCGTCATCACTGATACATTCGAGTGTTGCGCCACGACAAACCTGGATTGCTTCCTTGATTTCGTTCAGGTTGTACCCGTGACCCATCTTCGAGAGCTCTTTCTGGAGTTCGTACAGAGTGAACATGACTCCAGCCTTGCCCTCGATGATATGGCCTTTCCCGTTCACTGCGAGCTTGCGTAGAGCATCCTCAAGGATTTCCTCTCGCTGTCCCGCGTAGATCAGCACGGTTCTTCCGTCATCCTTCTCGATGATGGCTGGCTTCACCTTCACCGTGAAATGCTGGCCTCTGATGGTGCATTGTCGTGTCACTACAGCGTTGGATAAATCTTCATGCTCACGCTTTTGGTCCCAAATGTACTTCGGCAGCGCATCGTAGATCTCGATGGTGTTGGAGTAGTCGTCTTTCTTGGCCGGAGATTCAATGATCTCAAACAGGCTCATTTGCGGTGAGTCTTTGATTACGTCGAGTTTCTCCAGGTCTTTGTCTTTGGTTCTCTTGCTCATGATTGTTCCGTCGATACTTTCTAGCTGGTGGTCCAT